>CALDOC010000260.1 GCA_937914675.1 uncultured Sulfurimonas sp. | reverse complement strand
TCCTTGCAAAACCAAGCGAAGGAGCTTCTAAAATCCTCCGCTTACGACTCAAAAGCTTATAAAAAAAGTTTGGCTTTACAGATAACGGAAGATTTTTTCAATGTAAAAAGCTTGGAATCCTTACTCGCTTCAAGAGAAGAAGCTCAAATATCCTTAAAAGCCCAACTAGAGAGAATCAGCCGTTTTTACGACGCGAACATGGCGACAAAAGACGAGATAGATAGAGTTCAGTCCGATTTTGACACAAACGTTTACAACATGGAGTCCATAAAATTTCAGATTCTTTCTCTAAAATCGGCGCTCGAACTTAAAGTGGGCAAAAGCGTAAGCAACTTGGAAAACTCATCCTTTAAAAAAGAAATTTCAAGCGAGTACGAAACGCTTGACTCCACAAAAGCTCTCATGTCACAAAATAGCTCCATCAAGTACGCGGCCGCGTCCATAGATAGTTTTTACTCGCCAAGAGTTAGAGTAGAAGACACTTTTAGCCTCTACTCTTACAACAGAGAAAACCCGCAAGTCGCTCTTTTGGACAATCAAAACGCTCTTTTGCTCACTCTGAACTTTAGACTCTTCGATTATGGAGAGATAGAGAAAAACAAAGAAGCGGTTTTGCTAAACGCTCAGGCTTTAAACTCTCAGATAAACTACCAAACCAAAAAACAAAAGATGGAACATGAACTGGCGAAAGCGGGAATAACAACGGCAAACGTGAGAATAACAAGCGCCAAAAGCGCTTTAAACGCGGCGACGAGCGCTTTTGTCACGATAGAAAAAAAATACAACGCCGGCATAGTCGACTACATAGTTTACTTGGAATCTCTAACCAAAAAAACAAATTCAAAAGCGCTCTACGAGAGTGGTTTGTACGAGCTGGAGATAGCGTACGCCAGACTCTATTACTTTGAAGCCAAAGATATAAAAGAGGAGTTGGAACAATGAAAAACATATTGTTAGTCACGTTACTGTTAGTTAGTTTTACGCAAGCCAAAGAGATATACGCCAC
>CALDOC010000259.1 GCA_937914675.1 uncultured Sulfurimonas sp. | reverse complement strand
CAAACCCTTTTGCTCCAAACTGCAAAAGAGATAACGCCTTGGGAGAGAGAAGAGTCGTTGAAACAAGAAAAAGCCTCTCTTGAGATTATCAAAAAAGCGGGTTTAAACATTCACTCTTTCTCTGCAGAGGAAAGAGAAAAATTTCAAAAAGCCACGGCGAACGTCATGAAAGAGCAAGAGGAGATCATCGGCTCGCATATCGTTTCCAAAACAGAGGAGTATTTCTATAAAAAATCCAATAGAGAAAACGTTGTAGTCATAGGCGTGGACGCCGACCTTTCAATGGGAGCCAAAGGCTCAGGACTCGCCATAAAAAGAGGAGTCGAACTAGCCGTTGACGACATCAACAAAAATGGCGGTCTTCTTGGCAAAAAGGTCGTTGTAGTCGCCAAAGATCATCTTGGCGTTTCAACTCAGGCGAAGGAAAACATACAAGAGTTTATAGACGATAAAAACGTCATAGCCGTGATTGGCGGCAAACATAGCGCCATTATCTCCTCATATATGAAAGAGATTCAAGACAATAAGTTGATTTATTTCTCTCCTTGGGCGGCGGCTACCAGCGTCACTGAGAATGGATACAAAGAGAACTATGTTTTCAGAGTATCGCTCAACGACAAATACGCCACGAAGTTTTTAGCGCAAGAGGCTCTCAAAAAAAGCTCAAATCCCGCAATACTCGTAGAAAACTCCGGCTGGGGCAAAGGAGCTTTAGAAAACATCAATCTTTACCTCGCTTCTAAAGGGCTGCCAAAGCAAGAGGGAATCATCATCAACAGAGGCGAGAGTCAATTTGCAAAAGCTTTTAATATTTTGCGAACTAAAAATTACGACTCCATCATCATGGTGCTCAACTCGCAAGAAGCCCAAAGGATTGTTTTTTTCATGGGAGAACGCAATATGAATATTCCCATAATATCGCACTGGGGCATTGTCGGAGATTCATTTTTCAAAGCGAATAAACAGTATCTTCCAAATATTGATTTACGATTTATTCAAACTTTTT
>CALDOC010000258.1 GCA_937914675.1 uncultured Sulfurimonas sp. | reverse complement strand
AGTCATAACGCTTCTCTTGTCATAGGATGACACGCTTGCACAGTCTCTTGCAACTCATGCTTTTGCACATGCGTATATATTTGCGTCGTCATAAGCGAAGCATGACCTAATAGTTCTTGAACAACCCTTAAATCGGCGCCGCCGCTTATCAAGGCCGTTGCGTAGGAGTGACGCAAGACATGAGGCGAGACTCCTAAATATTTTTGAGTGATTTTAAACGCGGATATTCTACTGAGTTTTTTTCCCTGATAATTTGCCCATATGAAATCAATGTCGTATTTAAACTCGCCAAGATAAGCGTCTATCGCTTCTATGGCTACTCCAGCTAGAGGAACTATCCTCTCTTTTTCACCTTTGGCATGGCGGATCTTCAGCCAAGACTCTTCAATGTCAGACCTGCTTAACTCTAAACATTCGCTAATCCTAGTTCCAGACGCGTATAAAAATAGGATTAAAGCGTAATCTCGTAAACCTATCCAAGAGCTTCTATCTATGAGCGCCAAAGAGTTTTGTATCTCGTTAAAGGATAAAAACTTTGGCAATAGTTTTGGGATTTTAGATAATCGAAATTTTGTCGTTTCATCGCTAAACTGGCGTTTATAGCAAAAATCAAAAAAAGCGTTTACGGAAGAGAGTTTTCGATTGAGCGTGCGTTTGTTTTCGTAAGAAGAAAGGATTCTCAAAACCGAGGGAGAATCCAACTCGATAAGAGGCTTTTTTAGTGACGTTTCAATGCTTGACAAGTCGCTTCCGTAAGCTTCTACGCTCCTAGAGCTCAGGGCTCTAGTGACGGTTATATATTCTAAAAAGGCTTCTAACTCGTTGGACATTATTTTATTAAAATCTGCTCATCGTCTATGTAAAAAACGTTCTGTGATATAAACTTGTAGCCGTCTTCTATGTCAGTTTCATGAACGCTATAGTCAATCAAATTTTTATCAAGCACTATCATATACCCTTCTCTCTCTAAAATATAGAGCTTGCCTTCGTACGCTATCATTCCAAGGAAGTGAGCGAAAGGAAATTTTATTTTTGCGTTTAATTGCAAATCAGGCGTCAAAGAGACTATCTCGCCCTGCTTCGTCGCTATGATAACGTTTTTGCCGTCATAGACGATGTTTCTACTCTCATATGAAACTCTTATCTCTTTATCCGCCATGGATAAAATTTTATATCCTGTTGCCGCTATGATTTTATTGTCTATCATATTTAAATATATAACGTTGTTAAAATTGTCTTCCGTTGAAACTATTACGGTTCTCAATTTCTTTTTTAATTTTAGATTCACTATGATGACCTTGCCGTCAAGCGTAGAAAAAAGAACTAAATCATTTATAAAGTATGGATTGACAATTTTTGTATTGACAGCTAAGGATTCCGTGCCTTGCTCGTTAAAAAATATCTCTTTTGTTGAGATGGAATAAAGTGAAAGTTCATTGTCAGCGAATAAAACGGCTAAGTTGTCACCATGAACGCTAGCGCTGGCTATTGTCTTTTTGAGCTCAAAATTTTCTCGTAAAGTTTTGTCGTCTATGGACGTCAATGTCAAATTTCCATCGATTGAGGCGCTAAGTATCCATCCATCGCTATTTGAAATGATTCTATGCTCTTTTTCAATGGCGACGTCGACAACGCCATTGTCAGTCAGAACTTTATCATGCTCAAGCAAAGCGACGTCGTAACTTGTATCTATGATGCCATCTTTGCTATGCTTATACTTTGTCCACTCTTGATCCAAATGAGCGGGTTCAAAAACTTGCTTAGTGCTACAAGCGCTAAAAAAAAGAGCGACAAAGAGAATTCCAAAAGATATATAAAGCTTCAAAGGACTACTTTACGCCATAATGAGCTAAAGCGTTCGCGACTTGCGCTAGTGGAGATTGAACGCTAATCTGAGCAAGCTTTTTGTGAGCTTCGTCGACTTTGGCGTCGTTCATAAGAATGACCGCCATCTGAATGAAAGCGAGGTCTTTATATATTGAATTTTGCTTTAACGCATATGCCTCAAGCGCCGTTACGTCTTTAGACCGACTGGCCAACTCGTAAGTAGAAAGATCGCCAATTAAAGTCGTTTTTGAATCTTTTAATTTAGTGAGAGCGTTTATGTTTTTATCCGCCACCGCTTGAGAATAAGTCCAAACGTCGTAAAGAGAAGGACTTAGAGATTGTAATCTTGAAAGCGCCGCGGCGTTTGAAGCGTCGGATTCCAACGCTAGAAGAGTCGCGTTTGCCGCTTCTATCGTATTTTGCTTGTTAAGCGTATAGGTTATATTCGCGCCGACTAAAACTACGACCGCCACTACGGAAGCAATCATAGCGTTTTTATATTTTTTTACAAATCTTTCCGTCATGACGGCTTTTTCAAAAAACTTCTCTTCCGAGTTAAGTTCCTCTTTTACCATATCTATATTTTCTTTTAAGCTCAAAAACTCTTCCTTTAATCTATTTCATTTTAAAAAGTTTACAATATTACCCATAACTAAGTTAAAGTTTGATTATAGCGCTCGATATGCGTTTTAGGCAACCACTGAAGTTTGATTGTTTTGTTTTGAAGAGTTTGCTTCGAGGCCATAGGCTTTTTTGCCCATCATCTCCTCTTGCTGCTTTTTCATATGCTGTTGTTGGGCTTTTATCTCCATAATTCTTGCGCTTGAAGCCACTGCGAAATCTTGAGGAGAAGGGTCGCCAGCCGCCATCGCCGCGGATGCGATTTGTCTGGCGATTTTGATGGCTTCTTCTGGAGTCGAAGCCGATGGGCTGGAGATGGAGACTTCCCCGCCGATGGCGTACATTTTTCCATCGGGACCTTGTTGGTAAGTGTAAGACGCCGAGCCAGTCATTCCCCCGCCAGCGCCTTGATGAGCGGCTTCATGAGCCTTGACTTCCGAGTCTCGAGCGGCTAACTCGTTGACGACTCTTTTTTCATCCGCGCTTAACTCATCGCCATTTTTAGAAGCCTTTGATTCTTTGTTTTTTTGGGCTTTTTCAAGTTCCGCTTTTGGAGATTTGTCATTACTTTTTCTAAGAGGGTCCTCTTCCACAACAAGCGTTTGACTTTCGTTTAGTTTGATTTTATAACTAGAACCGATGTCGTATGATGTGTTTGAACTTATTTGCATAATGTTTATTATAGCGCTAAAATGATATGATTTCAATAAGAAAAACATGTGATAGGATAAAAATGAAATTTGAATTAAAAGATGAGTACATAGAGCTTTTTAAACTCTTAAAAGTGTTGGATTTAGTGGATTCTGGAGCTCATGCTAAGATGGTGGTCGCGGATGGTTACGTAAAACGCAATGGCGAAACGGAGCTTAGAAAAAGAGCTAAAATAGTATCTGGAGACATTGTAACCGTTGGCGGCGACGTTACCATAGAAGTGGCGTAACTTTACGCAAAAGCA
>CALDOC010000257.1 GCA_937914675.1 uncultured Sulfurimonas sp. | reverse complement strand
TATAGCCATAGTTGGAATTATTTTTTCTATTATTGCCCTCTATAACGTATTCACTGTGCCTAGCGCCATGGCTTCAAAGGCTATGATGGTATATGTAGGCGTTTCGGCTCTTATTAGTTTGATTTTTGCTGGATACGCGGCGTACAAAAGATGGAAAGGCTCGCTAGCTTTACTGGTTTCAGTCTTGGCCTTTATATACGCTCGTTATTCATACATAACGTCAATTAATAAAAATAGTGAATTTATGCTACTTTTATTAATCGTTATTCTTGTCGAGACGCTACTAATTCTTTTAGCGCTTACTCTCAAAGTAAAAGAGATTTATAATGAAAAAGTAAAAGCGCGACAAATTATCTTGAATCACGCCAAATATCTTTCACTTGGCAAAATGCATGCGGCGACGATTCATCAACTCAGAACTCCAATCGCGCACATTGGAGCCATTGCTTCAAGAATTAGATTTGTGTTTGAGCGTCATAAACACCAACTTGACGAGGAGGAATACAACTCATCTAGTGAGCTAGAGAGGATAGTGTCTATGGCAAATAACACCGTTTCAGATTTATATAATCTCTACAGCACCGATCAAGAAAAAGAGTATTTTGACATGAAAGAGGCGATAGAAGAGATTTTATTGCTTATGAACGTAAAATCCGCGTATCACTCCATAGCTATTATCTCATCGCTAGAATCAGCCCCTATCTTTAACTATCCAAACTCTTTGAAGCATATCATTATGATTATTATGGAAAACGCAATCGATATTTTACATGAGCGCGATATTAAAAACCCAAGGATAAATATCTCCTTGTTAAAAAGTGAAACAGGTTATGAAATTCAAATATACGATAACGGGGGAGGAATTATGGTAAACCCCATTGAAGATATTTTTGAAATATATAATAGCTATAAAATAACAAAAGGTTTAGGTCTTGGACTCGCTCTCGCTAAAGATTTATCAAAGTTCTCAGATACTCAACTCAATGTTGAGAACGTAAAAGAGGGCGTTTGTTTTACGTTGAGCATGCCGTTTGCATCTGATAATTTAGTGTAAAAAATGAAATTAAACGTTGTTGTACTATTGTAGAGCTTGGATAGTTGTTGACTTAGTAGTATTAGAAGAGCTATAATTGCGCAATATTTATATAAATAAGGGTTTACAATGGATGTGAATAAAATAAGAAAAGTTTGTCGAGTTGTACGAATAATCGCTGGA
>CALDOC010000256.1 GCA_937914675.1 uncultured Sulfurimonas sp. | reverse complement strand
TGAAGTCCGTCTATTCGCATGTCGGCGCGAACAGGGAGCTGATGGCGATGATAGCTTACGAGCCGATTTTGATTATGCTTTCGGTCGGGTTTTTCATGTTAAACGGAAGCTTTGAAATATCCGCCATAAGGCAAAACTCTCCATTCTTGCTCTCGCTATTTTTACTATTCTTGGCGTTTTTGATGGTGATACCTATAAAGTTAAAGAAGTCTCCCTTTGACGCGACCGAAGCGCATCAAGAGATAGTGGGTGGCGTCGAAGTGGAGTTTAGCGGAGTTTTTTTTGAGTTTTTGTACATGGCGAAATGGCTTGAGTACGTCTTTGTTTATCTGCTGCTTTTCTTGTTCGCCGGTGACAGCGTCGCGCTTGGTCTCGCTTTGGGCGTCGGAGTTTTTTTGTTGGTGAATTTGGTCGACAACTCCACCGCGAGGGTGAGGATAGACCATTTGATAAAAATCGTTTTGAGCGTCGGTCTAACTCTTGGCGTCTTAAATCTAATAGGACTCTCTTATGTTTGATTTAAAAAAATACAGAAAAAAATCACCTTGGATACTGCACTACAACGCGGGAAGTTGCAACGGATGCGACATCGAAATTTTGGCGGCTCTTGGACCAAAATACGACCTCGAGAGGTTCGGAGTCGTAAACACGGGCAACCCGAAACAGTCCGACGTGTTTTTAGTTACGGGTCCAGTGACCTTTAGAAGCAGAGAGCGACTCGTCGAGCTTTATACGCAAATGCCGGAGCCAAAGGTAGTCATCGCGTTTGGAAGCTGCACCTGCACGGGCGGCGTTTTTCGCGACATGTACAACGTCGAAGACGGGATAGACAGATACATTCCCGTGGACGTTTACGTCCCAGGATGCGCGGCTTCTCCCGAGCTTCTCATCGACGGCGTCGTAAAGGCGCTGGAGATTTTGGAGCGAAAAACAAAAGAGATGGAGAAGCCGTTTAAACTTTTCAAAGAGGCGACGACGCGAGACGGAATCACAAACAGAAGAAACATGGCGTTAAAAGTGGGAGAAAAAGATGAAGAAGATTAAAGTGACGCTCGACATAGTCTCAGAAGAGATACGAATTTTTTACGATTATAAAAAATGGCATTTTTTGACCATAAACGGCGTGGCGCTTGAGGGCGACAGACTCGAAGTTCAATGGATATTTTCCAGATACGAGACCATGGACGAGATAGTCATGTTTTACGCGGAGTGCGCTTACAAAGACGTCATTCCCTCCATCGTCGATACGATTCCCTCGGCGATTATTTCGCAAAGAGAACTTGTGGACATGTTCGGGGTGGAAGTGGAGGGAAGCGAAAAAGGGCTTTATCTCGACGCAGACTCCACGCAAAGCCCTTTGAGCGGGTGTTCGATATGAAAAAAACAATCAACATACCGCTAGGCTCGCAACACATCTCGCTACTCGAACCTGTTCGCTTTAAGTTCGAGTGCGAAAACGAAAAGATAGTCGGCGTCGATTCCGACGTCGGATTCGTTCATCGCGGGGTTGAGAAGGCTTGCACGACGAGGTTCAAATACGACGCAGTCGGTTACGTGGTCGCGAGAGTTTGCGGGCTTTGCGCCATAACGCATTCGCTCTCCTACACGGTCGCCATTGAGAAGCTTTTGAACGTCGAAGTGACGAGAAAAGCGAAGTACCTCAGAATCTTGCTTCTGGAACTCGACCGCGTCCACTCCCACATGCTTTGTCTCTCCCACACCTGCGAAAGCGCGGGGTTTGAAGCGATGTTCATGAGAATCATGGGCGACAGGGAACTCATCATGGAGATACAAGAGCTCGTGACCGGCAACAGAATCCAGTTCGATTTCATTAGCGTCGGGGGAGTAAACAGAGACGTAAACC
>CALDOC010000255.1 GCA_937914675.1 uncultured Sulfurimonas sp. | reverse complement strand
AATATTTATTAATATTATAACTTAAAAAAGGCAACTCTTTTCAGAATTGCTTTTTTTATAGAACTAATTAAGCCATAGCCTCTTTAGCGTATTTTTCACCAAGATCATAAGCAATTATGTTGGCTGCATGAACCTTAGCTGGCACTTTTGACAGCATTGTGTCGACAAGAACTTTTTTGTCAATGGCGTTCGTCATTGTATTTGCGATTGCAAGAGCAACAACGGATTGAGTAATAACGTTGCCAACCTCTTCTTTTGCAATTGTAATAATAGGAATTTCGATAATATTCCAAATTTTTCTATCTTCATCAGTAGGATGCACAAGATTTGGATCAACTACAATGATTCCACCTGGCTGTACGCCATCTTTAAAAGAATTATAACTTACATTTGCAACGGAGAGCATGAAACCAATCTCACCATCATTGGCGTATGGATAATAAATTTCTTCATCATCTAGTTGAATATCAACAACGGTTGGTCCACCACGAACTTGTGAAGTATATGTCGCTGTTTTTAATCCGTGACCACCAGTTGCGATTTTTGCCGCTGCAAAAATCTCACCAGCAAGAAGAACACCTTGTCCACCAACACCTGTGAATCTCATTAATGTTTTAGTACTCATATGTTTTCCTTATATTTTTTTGGCAAAATCGTCTTGTGTAATATTCGCGCGCTTATTTTGATGAGCGTCTTGAATGTCTTTATACATATCACAATACTCTCTTACTTCCGTATCTTGCTTTAAAATACCTGTAGGAAATAAATTTAATTGCTCCGCTTCGCTAAGAGCGTCATATTTCTTTTTAGGCATAGTAATGCTATCAATCCAATTAAGGTTATCCATTGCCGAAATCATCTTATTTTTTCTGCCAAGATTAATATGGCAGTTAGACATAATATCTAAAAATGAAAAGCCTCTATGTTCCATAGCTTTAATAAGAATCTTCTCAAGTTTTTTAGGATCAAGCATAGTCTCTCTTCCAACAAAAGAAGCGCCTGCCGCAATACCTAAAGCGCAAGCGTCAAAAGTAGGGTCAATATTACCCACTTTTTGAGTAACCGTCCACATTCCTTGTGGAGTGGTTGGAGACGTTTGCGAGTTTGTCAAACCGTAAATAAAGTTATTAATAATGATGAAAGTCATATCGATATTTCTACGAGCTGCGTGAATAGTGTGATTACCACCTATCGCAAGAGCGTCACCATCACCAGCAACGCATATAACGTGTTTATCTGGATGCATTAATTTAATTCCCGTAGCAAACGCGACCGTACGACCGTGAGTCGTATGAACAGTATTGAAATCTACGTAAGAAGAAAATCTTCCAGAACATCCAATTCCCGAGACAACGCAAACGTCATCTTGATTGAGGCCCATTTTCTCAACAGCTCTTACAAAAGCTTTAAGAATAACTCCATCGCCACAACCCCAACACCATAGTGTTGGCATTTTTTCTAGTCTTAAATATTTATCATAATTAAACGCCATGTTAGAATACCTCTTTAACTTTATTTACAATCTCATATGGAGATATTGGACGACCATTTACTTTGAATAGACCTTCAATGTCAAGTCTACTAGACACGCGTTCCACTTCTTCCGTATATTGTCTAATATTTAGCTCAACGCAAAGAACGTTTTTGATCATATCAGTATATTTTTTGATAGAATCGGCTGGAGATGGCCATAAAGTAATAGGACGGAATAAACCCGCTTTTACGCCATCGGCGCGTAAATGTCGAATAGCTTCTTTTGCGGCAAGAGAAACCGAGCCATAAGCGATGATAAGAACTTCACCCTCTTCCCCAGTCATGTCGTCTAACATAAATTCTTCATTTAATTCAAGCTCGTCAGTGTGTAACATAACCTTGTCTTCAAGACGTTGTATAAGCTTACGACAAGTTTCAATTTCTTCCGTTGGGAAACCATTTTTATCATGGTGAAGACCTGTAAAATGATAACGATAGCCTGTAAACATTTTGTTTAATACTGCAGGTTGATCTGATTCACACTCATAAGGATGATAATCTTCAGGCGCGCCATCAAAAGTTTTACGTGGAACAATGCCAGCTTTAACCGCTTGCGCTGTTGGTATCATCGCTTTACCATGCATGTGTCCTATAGTCTCATCAAGTAAAAC
>CALDOC010000254.1 GCA_937914675.1 uncultured Sulfurimonas sp. | reverse complement strand
CGCTTTCGTCATTTTTATCCGAGTTTTGTTTTATGTTGCGCTCGGTTGTTGCGATGGCGTAGACTTCTCCTTTCTCGTTTAACAAAGCCGTCGCCGTTAGCGACACTTCGAGAGTCGCTCCGGACTTCGTTTTTCTTTTCGTCGCGAAGGGCTCTATGATTTCGCGTTTGCCAAGCTTTTGCAAAAGTTCGAATTCAGATTCGAGAAGTTCGCTCGGAATCCTCTCCTTGGCGTTCATTTGTAGCGCCTCTTCTTCGCTCCATCCATAGATCTTTCTCGCCATCGGGTTCCATGCCAGTATCTTTCCATCAAGGTCTTGCATGGTGACGGCGTCGTTGGAATTTCGGACGATCGCCGCCATGCGAGAGAGATCGGAGTTGACTTCGCTTAGCGTCAGTTTCATCCTTGTGATTTGAGTGATGTCTATAAAAGTGATGACGGCTCCCTCTATGACATTTTCAATAGTGCGGTATGGCTGAATGCGCATCATATACCATTTGCCCTCGATCGTTTTTACCTCGATCTCTTTAGACTCCAAAGTGTCGAGAGTTCTTTGAATGTCGTCCTTAAGAGTGTTGTAGCCGACGAGATTCGAGGCTATGTGATTTAGCGGTCGCCCCAAATCGCTTGGAAGAAGGTTGATGATCTTTGTGAGCGTCGGAGTGAAACGAAGTATGCGAAGTTCTTGGTCCACAAACACCGTTCCTATGTCCGTTCCCGCGAAAAGATTGTTCATGTCGTTGTTCGAACGCGACAAATCCATCACCTTGATTTGTAGTTCGGTGTTTACCGTCGAGAGCTCTTCGTTTACCGATTGCAACTCCTCTTTTGAAGTTTCAAGCTCTTCGTTGCTTGATTGCAACTCTTCGTTCATGGATTGGAGCTCTTCGCTAAAAGATTTCAACTCTTCGTTCGAGTTTTCAAGTTTTTCATTGGCGGTTTTTGGAAACTCTTCTTGATGTTTGAGCTCTTTGGTGAGATTTTCTATCCTTTCGCCGGCTTCCGATTCGGAAATATTGGTCTCTTTGAAGGAAAGCTCTTTGATTTCCTTGTTGGAAAGGGGAACTTCTTCAAAAACGATTAGATAAAGCGGAACGACTCGCTCGAGGGTCGTCTTAAGAGGAACGACGCTTAAGTTCACTTTGACGAAAGTGTTGTTTATTTTTACGCTAAGCCCCAGACTCCGCGCGAGGCTTTTTGTTTGCGCCGCCTTCTTTAGCGCTATGCTCAGTCCTCGTTTTATCCCTTTTCTCGCCATTTTTATGACGTTGCTGACTCCCGGTTCGCCCGAGGGAAGTTCAAAATACATTCCCGTTTTCCCATGTAGATAGAGAAGGTCGCCTTTGTCGTTTACGAGAGTGGCGGCGTGAACGACGTACTGAAGAAGCGCGTGTTCTGTCAACTCTCGCATGGATTGTCTCGCCACTGACGAGTTGTTTTTTTCGACCATGGCGGATGTGACTCGAGTGGCGCCGCCGGCTGGAAAAACTTTGCCAATGTTGATTATATGCTTGGAGCTGAAGAGATTTTTGCGCTCGTAAATGTTGGATTTTGCGTCAAGAGTGGAAAAAAGGTTTTCCGAATCGCCTATGCTTTCGGAACTTCCCAAAAACAAAATTCCTTTCGGATTGAGAGCGTAGTGAAACAAAGGGATGATTTTTTTTTGCAAACCCGCGTTCAAATAGATGAGCAAATTCCTACAGCTTATGAGGTCTAGTTTTGAAAATGGCGGGTCTTTGATGAGATTTTGCTCGGAAAAAATCAACATATCTCTGATGTTTTTGTTGACTCGGTAGCTGTTTTCCTCAGAATTAAAAAAGAGAGATAGCCTTTGAGCAGAGACGTCCGCCGCGATGTCGGCGGGGTAGAGGCCGGTGCGGGCTTTGGCTATCGCCTTTGGGTCTATGTCTGTGGCGAAGATTTGGACGAGGTTGTTTTTTCGACTCTTTTGCATGTGCTCTTTGATGAGAATCGCGATGGAGTAAGCCTCCTCTCCGGTTGAGCAGCCCGCCGTCCAGACCCTGATGTAGTCGTTTGGAGATTTGTCCTCAAATAGTTTGGGAATGACTTTTTCAAGCGACCTAAACGCCTCTTCGTCGCGGAAAAAACTTGTCACTCCTATGAGAAGTTCTTGAAAAAGAGCCTCCACTTCATGGGGCGTTTGTTGGAGGTATTTCACGTACTCCTCTATGTTGTCAAGCTGATGCAAAGCCATGCGTCTCGCGACGCGACGGTTTATCGTGTTGGTTTTGTACTGCGAAAAATCGCAGCCAATGTTAGAGCGCAGCAGAACGAATATTTTGTTGAGTTCGTTTTCATACTTTTGATCTACGCTCAGTTTGATTTTGTTTGAGGAGGCGAAAGCATGCGTTGCGTAGGCGATGAGTCTATCGGGCATTTCTGCTGGCGAGAGCGTGTAGTCCACCAAGCCGGTGGAAATCGCGCTGGTTGGCATTCCGTCGTACTCCGCGGTTTCTGGTTTTTGAACCATCACCATTCCGCCTTCTTCTTTGATGGCTTTGACGCCTTGCGTTCCATCGCTTCCCGTGCCCGAGAGAATGACGCCGATGGCTCTCTCTTGTTGGTCTTGAGCCAAAGAGCGAAAAAAGAAATCGATGGGAAGGCGCATCCCTCTAGGAGACGGAGGCTCGAGTAGTTGAAGCTTTCCGTTGATAAACGCCATATAGTACGCGGGCGGGATGATGTACGTAGAGTTTATTTGAACTTCCATACCGTCGTAAACCTCGTAAACCTTCATTTTTGTATATCTTTGGATTATTTCGGTTAGAATGCTTTTATGATGAGGGGCGAGGTGCTGGACTATCACGAAAGCCATGTTTGGATTCACGCTCGCGGGCATGGAGGAAAAAAAAGCTCCAAACGCCGAAATGCCGCCCGCTGAAGCGCCTATGCCAACGATGGGAAAATTTATTTGAGTTCCTCTTTCTTCTTCATCTAAACCGATTGTTTGTTCTTTTGCCATCAAAACCCTTTACCAAGATAGTTAATTTGGAATATTTTTTATTGCCTTTGTTTGGTTTTCACTAAGCATTTTTATAAAAAATTGAATCCTATTATAGCGAAAATTATTACTTAATCAGCAGAGCTGATAACTCTTATATCCGCGCCATATACTTTGGAGTTGTAACTATTTGTTGAGAATATCGTTTAAACTATGAGAGTAATGATTTTCTTAGTATTTATTGGTGATTGTAGCGTGCGAGTTATTATGTCAAAGTTATCATTTTTAAAATTTCAACCACATGACTTGATATGGCTCTAAGGTCGTTTTTTCATTCGCTTGAACAATGCTTTTTGACAATAAGTCTCTTAGCTCTACTTGGAACTCTTTTGGTAACGTAAATTCAATTTTTTCATTGCAAAAGTTATGCAAGGCTAAAATGGATTCTTTTTTGTCCAAGGAGTGTTGTAAAATCGAGAATAAGCCATTTTGCATATCGACAAATTCAAACTCCCCGAAGGGGTTGAAAGATTTTTCATTTGTTCTAATGGAAATCAATCTTCTGTAGGCGGAGAAGATTATCTTCTCCAAGCTGCCCTCGCAAGTCAACTTTTCAACCAAACGGTCATAGTTGAATTTTTCTCGGTTTATTGTGCGATTTATTCCACTTAGGTTTACTCCATCACGATAGTTCCTTGAGCCAACAAGAGAGTGAAAATATATGCCGGGGACTCCGGGCATCGACAGAGTAACGGCTTGCGCCAACAACATTCTTTTGGCTCTAAGAGTATCGTCTTCATCTGGATGACTCAGTATGTCTATGTATGAGCAGTTCAATTCGTAAGGTTTTTTGCCCTCTGGCGTGTCTCTATGGGAGACTAGCCCACCATGAGACTCCGTATTTTTGACGAGATCGTCCAATTCGTCATCATCTAGCAAGCCACTCACCGGTCTGACTCCACATCCATCATGAGAAGCGGTAAAGTTGAAGAAGCAGACCTTATCGCTAGGCAAAGTTAACGTTTTCGCCCAAGAGGTGAGTTTGGTGGTGTCGCTCGTTATGACTGAGTGCGCGAGCAGCGGAGGCAAGGCGAAATTATAAACCATTTGCGCCTCGTCCGCCCCGCTCCCAAAATATGATATGTTTTCGTTGTGAGGAACATTCGTCTCCGTAATGATGATGACCTCTGGCGCCACCTCGTGAAGCACCTCTCTCATCAGTTGTATGAGTTCATGCGTCTGAGGCAGATGAACGCAGTCCGTCCCTATCTCTTTCCATATGAACGCGATGGCGTCGAGGCGAATCAGAGTGGCCCCCTTCTCCACGTAGTAAAACAGAGCGTCTAAAACGGCGGCCAAAACTTTGTAGCTGGCGTAGTTTAAGTCCACTTGATCTTTTGAAAACGTCGTCCAGACGTCATGAATCTTCCCAGACGCGTCGATGAACTCAGACAAAAGTGGTGTGGCGCGAGGACGAACGACTTTGCTTAAGTCTATCAGCGGGTCCAACTCTAAAAAGAAATCTTTATACTCTTCATCCCCGTTCATGTACGCTTTAAACCAGTCGGAATATTGCGATATGTGATTTATCACTCCGTCAACCATAAGTCTGTAATCATCGCTGATGTTTTGAACTTCCCTCCATGAGCCAAGTTTTGGATCAACTTCAGAGTAGTTGATAACCGAAAACCCATCATCCGAGGAGTATGGATAAAAAGGCAAAATATGGACGGAGTTCACTATTCCTTTGAGATACGCGTCCAAAAATAGTTTCAAGGTTTCTAACGGCGCTTCGCCGGGACGCTGAACTTGATCTCCGTAAGTTATCAAAATGGTGTCTTTTTCGCTTAGATGATACTCGGTAGATTTTATTGTTTGTTTGTATTTTTTGATTAAATCTTTTATGAGCTCATATACTTTTTTTGAGTCATCGGCTCCATAGAGAAACTCCAAACGTTCAAGTGAGGTATGCGATTCGTATTTTATGTTTTGCATTTGCTACTCTTCGTTGTCAGACTTGACGGCGATATAAAATTTTTCTGAGAAATCAGGCATAACCGAACGAACCGTTATCCAAGGTGAAAGCGGTGGAACTCCCATCGGGTCTTCATAAAATTCAATTGCCGCCGTTTTGATGGCGTCTTGAAAGGCTTCAACCGCCAAAATTTCTGATTGTCGGTCATACACTAAATCATTGAGTTTGCTCAGAGCGTTGTATTTTGATATTTCAAACCTAGACTCTTGATAATAGGATGAAAGCAACGTTTTAAACGACGCCTCAGAAAACACGACGCCTTCTTGAGACAAAATGCGAAAGAGCGTTTTGGCAATGTCGTTCGCCATTTTATATACGCCGCCTCCCGCGTCTTTAGAACCCAACTCTTGATGTTTATGCTCATAACTGTCCATAATTTCCGTTTGACAGATGCGACGGTTTGAAGTGTTTTTGTAAACTTCTGAAAGCGTGGAGACTTCAAGCCCCCAAGTCGGAGATATGCCAACGCCACGACCAAGCGAACGTATGAATGAAAATTCACCTGAAAGAGCGTAGCGGAAACTTTCCATATACTCCAAGTATCTGTTCGTGCCAAAAGTCATCGTAAGGGCTTTGATGAGTGGAGTGTAAAAAAGTCTCGTGACCCGTCCATGAAGCTTGTTTGTAACTCTTGAGTAATACCCTTTGTTAAATTCAAAATCAAGCGCTGGATGAACGATGGGGTAAAACAGTCTCGCGACAATCTCTTTTTTATAGTTTACAATGTCGCAATCATGAAGGGCGAAAGCGTAGTTGCTTTGATCCGTTAAACCGTAACCGATCATTGTCCAAACGTTTCTCCCTTTTCCCGGAGTGTCTAAGCCTGGAAAATGCTCATTAGTGAGGTTTGCGTAAATCTCTTTGATTCTAGGACCGTCGTTCCAAAGTACGTCCACCTGACAGTTGAGAACGCTCATTCGCTTTTTCACCTCTTCAAACTGCTCTTTGGTGGCGCGATCAAGCCCAAGAATGATTTTATGAAGATAGTTGACGTCTTTTAGTTCATCTATGATGGTCTGCATCGCGGGCGTTTCAAACTCGGAATAGAGCGCTGGAAGCAGAAGCACCATGTTTCTCCTTTTAGCAAACTCTTTTAGCTCTTTTTCCATATCTTCTATGGGACGGCCACCTAAGTTTTGTAGCGTCGTTATTACGCCGTTTTGAAAGAAATCAGACATTTACGTCTCCTTTGATAATTATCATTAAGTCTATTACGTTTGTTCCACTCGCTCCGGTCGTAACAAGAGCGCCTATCTGTTTTAAAAAGTTGTAACTATCGAAATTGTTTAAATAACTTTGCATCTCCAAAGATTTTATTCTTTGGAGTGTTTCATACTCAACTACTCCACCCGCGGCGTCGGAATTTCCATCTATGCCATCTGTTCCGGCAGATAAAAACGTCAAGTTCAGATTTTTGTCTTTTATCTCTTTTAAGGCTAAAAGCGCGGCGTGTTGATTTCTGCCACCCTGCCCCTCTCCCTTAACTTCCAAGGTGCATTCTCCGCCAAAGATTAGGCAGTTCTCTTTTGAGGTTTGCACTGTTGCAAACATGAATTTAAGCGCCTCCGACACCTCTCCGCTCACGCTTTGTTGAACTATTTTGACGTCCAAACCTAAAGACGAAGCTTTCTCTCTCGCCGCGTTCTTGGCGTCCGCGTTTGAAGCTAAAATATGATGAGAAACTCTTTCAAGTGGCTCAGAAGGCGACTCTTTAATATGATTGTTTGACCCTAAAGTTAAGACGGTTTGCACGGATTTTGGCATGCGCGAGTAGAGGTTTTTTACTTTTAGTAGCTCTTTTGCGTCAGCAAAACTGCTGTTGTCCGCATAGAGCGGAGCGGAGCCAATGGCATGTAAGTCATCGCCAATCACGTCTGATAAAACCAAAACGATTCCAGACGCCAAACATCGCTCGGCCAATCTTCCGCCCTTGAGTTGTGAAATATGTTTTCTTACGGCGTTTATCTCTTGGATTTCAAGATTTTCGCTCAACATCAAATCCGTCGCTTCTTGAAGATCGTCCAAATTTATTGGGCTTATTGGTATCTCAATGAGAGCGGAGCTTCCGCCAGAGAGCAGGTAAACGTAAAGGTCTTCTTCATCACACTCTCGCATCATGCTCAAAAGCGCTTGCGCGGAGTCTACGCTGTCCATCGAGGGAATCGGATGAGAGCCTTTTTTCATCTCTATTTTTTCTAATTGACGTTCACGATTTGGAACCACTATCAGGCCCTTATATATTTTATCGCCTAGTATCTCTTCCATCTCTTTGGCCATGGAGTAAGCTGCTTTTCCCGAGCCAAAAACATAAAGGTTTTTATATTTGCTCAAGTCGTAACTTGTGGCGTCAACGTTTAAAACGTCTCCATCCAAAGCACATCTGTTTTTCATGAAACGACATGGTTTAACGCTCTCCAAGGCGTACTCAAATATCTCTTTAGCCATCTCGCTTGACATGTAGCACCTTCAACAAAGATTCATTCCAACCCTTTGGACCGGAATGCGCGGATTTGATGATTTTAGCGCAATCAATATCCGCGTAGGTTCCATCATGAAGCTGAATCAAAACTCCAACGTCCGCGGACTTTAACATGCCAAAATCATTAGCGCTATCTCCAAGCGCAATCGTTTTTAATTTTTTTGAAAATTTCTCTTCAAAAAGGTGGGTCAGACGTTTCATGGCTTTAGCCTTGTCTTGCCCTTGCGATATGAGATGATAAAATCTACCACCTTTTACGACGTCCAACTTCTCTTTATGAGCCTCTTTTTTTATAAGTTCCATGTCTATTTCGCCCGTGCTTATAAAGGGTTCGGTGAAGTCTCTTTGCATAGAGTGAGCCGCGTCCTCTTCGTCCAAACCGGTAAGTTTCATGACTTCATTTACACTCATGTCCCCAAACCCTTTGAGTGGATATTTCTCTTGAAGGGTTTTAAAAAATAGTCTAAGTTCTAAATAACTTTGAGCTTCGCTTATCTTTACGTGACGATTTTGACTTGGCGCGCTTTGAGCAAGCGCGGAATCGGCCGGTAAAAAAATTCCAGCTCCGTTTTCAACTATGAAAGGGCATTTTATATCCAGTTTTTCTTGCAGAATCCTAACTTCGCTAAAGGTTTTGCTTGTGACGATTATAAGTGGTATTGAGTTCTTTTTTAAATAAGATATGACTTCAGAAGCGTCAGCGAAGCTATAATCATTGTGATTTAAAAGCGTTCCATCAAGATCTGTAAAAATTAAATACTCCAACAAGGTGTCTCCTTTTGTTGTCCATATGATAACAGATTTCAAACGCCCTCTGAGTCAGAAGGCGCTTAATAGTTAATCATTCAAACAATTTCACAAGCTTCTTTTTTATGAAATTAGAATGCCATAACGTGGTGAAACTAGACAATTATTCAACTAAATTCAAAAATTTTAAATATAATTTTTACAAATTTGACAC
>CALDOC010000253.1 GCA_937914675.1 uncultured Sulfurimonas sp. | reverse complement strand
CCACTACGCAGTCCAAGAGAACTCTTTCAAACATAGACAAACTTAAGAGTAAGGCAAAAACGTTAAACATACTAAACGCTCAAGCTGAAGCGATTTTGGGGGGCAAAGACGTATTATCTTTAGGTCTAGAACCCTCTAAAGAGTTTTCAAGCATATTAAAAAAGGCGTATAGAGCGCAAATTAGTGGAAGTTTTGATAATTACACAGACGCCATAAAATGGTTAAAAAAGGAATTATTCACCTAACGCGCTCATTTTATTTTTAAATTCCGTAAGCTGATGCATGTTGGCGAGTGCATGGGAAATTATATCTTTCAATCGTGAAGAGTAAATCTCCTTGAAATCTTCATCGTATTGATTTATTAACTCTTCATACTCAAAAGTAAAATCTTGTATTAACTCAACAGTCTCAATGGTTATTTTTTTACTTTTCCCTACAAGAAGAACTAAGTCAAAAGCTTTTTTCTTTTTTGAATCCATATCATCCATTAGAAGGTATCTCTTTCCTGTTTTCTCGTCAGGAAGAACAAGCTTCTTCATGGACTCCCTTAACCCATCTTCCGTAATCTCAAAACTCTTTAGCTTGTTATTGACGTAATCTCTTAATTCCGTCAAATTCATTTTTGATATTTTATCAACAATGACAAGATGTTCTTTTGCTTCTTCATTCGCGTTATCTTTTTTCTTGTCAAAAAAATTTCCAAACATAACTATTTCTCGATGATTTTTGAGCTATCTATCTCTATAACCGTATGCACGTTTCCTCTTGGATTAAAATCGGCTACTATTTTCATGTATTTTGGCTTTAATTTTCTATCCAATAAATCATATATCTCATTTGCGGAATTCTCATGCGAGACATGTCGATCACGAAAAGCGTTAATGTAAAGCTTTATCGCTTTAAGTTCCACAACCCATTTGTCTGGAGTATATTCCAAATATATAGTTGCAAAATCTGGATACCCGCTTCTAGGACAGAGACATGAAAACTCAGGTAAAGTCATCTTTATCAGATAATTTCTATCATGTTTATTGGGCCATATCTCTAAATCTTTTTCTTCGTCAAATTCATTAACTATTTTTTCACCATATTTCATTTCTATTTATCCTTATTTATATCATCTATTTTTTCTAAATTTGCAATATGCTTACCTTGAATATAATCAATTTTAAGCTCTTTCGCTAATACGAGAGATTCTTTGTCTTCAATGTTTTTAATCCAAGTTTTAACGCCTTTTTCTTTTGCCATCAGATTAAAACCGTCAATTATACTATAATTTTCTCTTATTCTGCTCTCACTGGAGTAATAGGAATCCATTCTAATCAAGTCTATGTCCAACTCTCTTAAATATAAAAAACTTGAGTGTAAAGAACCTACCCTATCAATGGTTATCAATACGCCTAACTCTCTTAAAGAGTTCAATATGGAATTATATCGACTTGTATATGAGTAATACTCTTGTTCGCTTAAAATAAAAACGATCTTTTTATTGCTACTTTGATTCTCTTTTAAAATTTCTTTGGCGTAAATTAAAAAATTATCGTTTCTTAAAGACGTTGGAGAAATATTAATCGCGTATACCACATCTTGGTCGGCTCTTTTTTTTAAAATTACCGTTTCTAAAACCAACAAGTCAAAAGCGACCGACAAGCCTAGTTTATTTACA
>CALDOC010000252.1 GCA_937914675.1 uncultured Sulfurimonas sp. | reverse complement strand
CCAATTCTACTTTTAATTTCCATAACAAACTCGCCATACTCACCATTAAAATCTAAATCAACACTTCTCATTTTAAGTCCTATCATTTTATCATCTTCACCAAGTTTCAAATTTTCTTTCACTTTATTAACATGCTTAGGATACAAAAGCATCGTATTTTTTATCCCAATGTTTGTACCATAAACAAACATCTGGTACTTATCGTTTGTAGCCAAATCATCTCTACTTTTTAAGATTTTATATTTTGTGTCTATTATCATATTGGATGTTATTATGTCTGGTTTTAACTGTAAGTTGCCAAAGTTTTTCTGATTTTGTAGTTTTGTACTTGGGTCTATTTCTTTAAATATTTTACCTATAAACTTCTCAAACAACTCGTTCATGTCAAACAAAAAAGCAAAACTTTTTTTGTCTTTCGCAAAGAGAGGAATAGATTTTTTTAAGAGTAAAAGCGCAAACTCAAAGCTCTCTTTAAATCTGGAGTTGAGTCTGTGAAAATGGATGGCAATATAGTTTACGTCAAAGCTTTTATATTCTACCTCATCCAGCGCGATTTCACACTGAGTCAAAATTCTTTTATCTTTTACAAATGAAAGTAAAGTTTTTACGGCGAATAAAAAAAACTGGTTGAGCTGATTGTTCATGCTAAACTCATCATATTCACAATAGATTTTATTCTTTACAAAGTTGTATTTCAGATTTTCGTTTATGAGGTATTTTCCTCGAAGCGTTGTAAGGTTGTCTTGCTCGGTTACATACTCTTTATATATTCCGTACTGTAACTCTTGAAATAATTTTTTTGCGAATAGCTGTATGAAAACTTCTAAGACGTTGTGACTCTCATTTTTACAAGAAGCGATTTGTTCATTTTGAAGTTTGACGTCGTAAGCGTACATGAGCATATAGATAAATATATCTAAATTTGTCTCTTCGTCTTTATTGCTGATTTTTGGAAGCAGATAAAAATCTTCACCTTCAAAATTAAGTATCCCGCAATACTGTCCTGATTTTAAGATATTCCAGTCGAGTTTAAAATACTTATGAAGTTTAGGCATGTTTATAATATATGACTTTAAATCTTTATGTTTGATTTGAGTGTATTCATATATTACATTGGAACTATTCATTTATATCAAATTCCCATACTTATAATAAGCAGCGCATGCCCCCTCGCTACTCACCATACATGAACCAAGTGGGCTAGTCGGCTTGCAAGCGGTGCCAAAGATGGTGCAATCGTTTGGTTTCGCCATTCCTCGAAGTATGTCCCCGCAGATGCAGAGTTTATAGTCTTCAATCTCATCCGTGGGAAGTATCTCCGCATAAATTTTTTCAGCGTCTAAATGACTAAACTCTTCTCTTAATCTATATCCGCTCTGGGGAACGTTCCCTAAACCTCTCCACTTAAAAAGCTCCGCTTTTTCAAAGTACTTGTTTATCATGGCTTGAGCTTTTAGGTTGCCCTCATATGTTACGACTCGTTTATACTCCACCTCTAGTTCACATCTATTTTCATTGAATTGACGGAGTATCATGAGAATGCCCTCCATGACGTCAACGGGTTCAAAGCCGGCGACCACTACAGGGAGATTGTATTGTTTTGGAAATATGTCGTATATCTTTGAACCGGTAATAACGCTTACATGAGAGGGTCCAATAAAAGCGTCGATGTTGTTTTTTTCGCTTTTTAGAAGCTCTTCCATAACCTCTGGAACCGTTACATGATTGATGTGAAAAAGTATATTTTTGATATTTTTTTTGAGGACTATTTCTATAAGAGCGGTGGTCATGGGTGTTGTCGTCTCAAAACCTATGGCGAAAAATATCACCGTTTTTTCTGGATTTTCTTGCGCGATTTTAAGAGTGTCAAGAGGAGAATAGACAAATCTCACGTCCGCCCCATTGGCTCTCGCTTGTTGTAAACTTCCACGACTGCCCGGCACTTTTATCATGTCTCCAAGCGTGACCAAGATGACGTCTTTTTGCTCGCTAAGTACGTAAGCGTGGTCGATTCTCTCTTTTGGCATGACGCAAACGGGACAGCCGGGACCATGAATGAAGTTGATATTTTTTGGCATCAACTGAGGCAGACCATACTTCATGATGGAGTGAGTGTGTCCTCCGCAAACTTCCATGACGTTTATCGGGCGTTTTAGCTTTTTCGCCTCTTCGTTTATGAGTTTCGCGAAGCCTAGTATGACTTTTGGATTTCTAAAACCCTCATACAAATCTTTGAGTTGTAGCTCACTCATTTTTTGCGTCTCGGTTGTCGCAATCGTCGTCTTTGAGCACCATAGTTTTTCTATCTTCCTCATCAAGTTTCTCAAGTATCTCGTCATAAATCTTCAAAGACGCGATGGCGTCTTCTTCGTCTATTTTTTCCATGACGAAACCTACGTGAAGAAGCACGTAGTCGCCCACTTTGATGGCATCCTCTTCCATAAGGTCAAGTCCAGCCTCGCGAGTCACGCCCATGGTGTCAACCATCGCCATGTTTTTTTCTTTATCTATGTTTACCACTTTGCTTGGAATTGATAAGCACATTAGTTTCTCATCCCCCTTTTAAATTCTATCCACTC
>CALDOC010000251.1 GCA_937914675.1 uncultured Sulfurimonas sp. | reverse complement strand
AGAATATTTTTACCCATTAAAAAGCCTCTTTTGTATATAATTTTGATTATACAATTTTAAGACTTAGAAAAGAATAGGAAACGATTTGCCCAAATACGAAATAAATCCCAAATACAAAGAGTTCGTAAACTTTCTTTTAAACGTGAGGGACCATTTTAAAAATACTCATGAGAGCATACACGAAGCTAGAAACGAGCTTAAAATCATAAATGAGAACGCGCAAAATCTAGTTGTGAAATCGTTCAAGGTTCCAAATATTTTAAGAAGGTTTTTTTATACGTTTCTTGGGGATTCCAAAGCGAAAAAATCTTACGACTACTCCGTTAAAATAGGCTCGTTTACGCCAGACCCAATAGGTTACGTAGAGTTTTACGAGGACAACATGTTGATGGATAGTTACTTTGTCGCTCAAAAATTCGAATACGACTTTACCATACGCGAGCCTCTCTTGGACGAGAACTTTTCTGACAAAGAGAGAATTTTAAAAGAGTTCGCCAAGTTCACGTTCGACTTGCATGAAAACAAAATACAGCACAAAGACTACAGCCCAGGGAACATTCTCATAAAAAAAGAGGCGAATTCTTTTCTCTTTAAGATAGTCGACGTGAACAGAATGGAATTTCGAGAGTTGACGCTCGAGGATAGATTGAAAAACTTCGACATGCTTTGGGCCAAAGACGCGGATTTGACGATAATCGCCAAAGAGTACGCCAAAGTGGCGAAATTCGACGAAGACGCGAGTGTTGCTAAAGCGCTGAAATTTTCGCGAAAATTGAAAGATTTTAAAAACATGAAAAAAAGGCTCAAAGGAATTCCCGTTGTTGATTAGTATGATGTACCATCACGTCAAAAGCGACAGATGCAGCAATGATTTAACGATGTTTGAGGAACATCTGCGCTATGTGAGCGAGAATTTCACATCCTGTTTTCCAACCATGGAGAAGCTCGAAAAAAGCCAAATATGCCTTGTTTTCGACGATGGATATTTCGATTTTTATAAATACATTTACCCCATTTTGAAAAAATACGATCTAAAAGCGCTCCTTGCGGTTGTTCCGAGATATATCTTGGACGACACGGACAAAGACGACGCGACCAGGCTTGGATTTGAGCACAACGAGCTGTTTAACGAATACTTCAACGCCACCTTTTGCACGTACAAAGAACTAAA
>CALDOC010000250.1 GCA_937914675.1 uncultured Sulfurimonas sp. | reverse complement strand
GATTCAAGTTTCATCTGCAACTTAATAAAATTTGATGACATATCATCAGTTTTTTTCATCAAAGACTCTATTAAAGACTCTTTGGAACTATTGCTAAGCGAACTTGAATCTACGTCGCTCGCTCTCGCTTTGGGATTATTGTTTTGAGTGTACTTCACTTCTCTCTTTGCGTCATCCAAATCACTCTCGGCGTTCGTTCCCGCTCCCGAAGCTATGATTTTAAAATTATATTTATTTATGGTGTGCTTAGCTATTTCTGAACTCTGGATTACCGTTGCCATGTCTATTCTATCATCTCTTCAGTTGAACCCATCTGAATCGTACCGGCTTCGGCGAGAGCGTTGACCGCTTCAACTATTTTTCTCTGAGCAACTTCAACGTCTTTCATTTTCACAGCGCCGAGAAACTGCATTTCCTCTTCAAACGCGTCACGAGCGCGCTCACTCATAGCGGAGAAAAATTTCTGTTTTAACTCTTCTGGAGAAGATTTAAGGCCTAACATCAAATCAGGTTTTTCAACTGTCTTGAGTATCTCCGTAATGGCGTTTTTATCTAAAGAAACCATATCTTCAAAAGTGAACATCATCTCTTTAATTAAAGTCGCCAACTCTTCATCCACTTGTTCAATCGTGCTAAGAGTCGCTTTAGAACTTTTTGCTCCAAGGCGATTGAATATATCCGCTACGGCTCGAGTTCCACCAACTTCAACTTTGTATGAAGCGAGAGATTCGAGTTTAGACTCCAAAACGGCGGAGACTCGTTTAATCACGGATGGAGATATGTCCCCCAACCTCGCCATGCGCATGGCGACCTCGCTTCTTAATTCATCAGGAAAATATCCAATGGTGTCAGCCGCTTCGGTAGCGTCCATGTGCGCTAAGATAAGGGCGATTGTTTGAGGATGTTCATGCGTAATAAAATCAGAAAGTTGTTGCGGTTTGATTTTTGAAAGATATGCGAAATTTTGCGTATTTTGCATACTTCGAGAAAGCTTTTCTAAAACTTTTTTAGCCTCGTCCGGACCAAGAGTTCTGTACAATAATTCACGCGCGTACTCGAGACCACCCGCAGTCAGATATTGACCAGACTGAAAAATTGCGTGAAACTCTTCCAAAACGGCGGTGGCCACCCCTCTATCTATTGTCGTGTTGCTCGCTATGTATTTTGACACTTCAGTAATGGCGTCTATCTTAAGGTTGGAAAAAATTCCCGCCGTCGCTTCTTCACCTATTTGCAGTAACAAGATAGCTATTTTTTCCGCCATGCTCATCTCATCAAAGACGGCTTGTTGTTGTGGGTTTAAGTTTGCCATGGTTTACCTTTTTTCTTGTCTTGTAACAGAAGGACCATCCGATTCTTCACCAAGTAACGCTTGCAGGAGAGAAGCGATGTCTTCAGGTTTATCTTCAGCCATACTTCTGACTTTATCGAGTATGACCTCATATTTTAATTCATCTTCATTAAAGTTTTGTCCAAGACCTAATTGATCTTCAACTTTTTTACGCATGTCTTGAACTTTTTGCACTAAATCCTCATCTTCATCATCTTCCACTTCTAATATGGGACGCGCGAGTTCCTCATCATCTTTTGAAATTTCAAGCATTTTAGTGGAAAAAGGAATAATAACTTTTTTATATAAAATAAATAGTAAAATCAGGACAAAAAGATACTTAAACAATCCAGAAAAAGGAGCTAAATACGTTTCACTAAACAGTATCGCTTGTGAAATGCCATCTTCAACTGGTCGTTTGGCGTCTCTTTGAAACTGTAGATTTTGAACGCTTACCTGATCGCCTCTTGTCTCATCTAAACCTATGGAACGACTAACCAATGAAGT
>CALDOC010000249.1 GCA_937914675.1 uncultured Sulfurimonas sp. | reverse complement strand
TCATGCAACGCCAGAAAATAAGTAGACTGCTTCGTTCCTCGCAGTGACGGAAGTATTTGCTTGCAAGGCCACAAAATGTTGTGGATTCTTCGCTAAGCTCAGAATGACGGAGGCTGTCATCCTGAGCGTAGTGAAGGATCCATTGACCGCCGTAATGTAGATGCCCTAGAATATCCAACAGTTTGAGATAATTCAGGATGATAATTTTTAGAAAGTGGTGTAGAGATAGATATACGCGATTATCAAAAAGTCGCCTAAGAATGGAGAAGTTTCACATGCAATGGACGGTAAACAGTTCAAAGCAAAGATGAGGTTCAGTTTATGTTTTATCTAAGTTTAGATATAAGCAAAATAATTAATTCTATAATAATAATTTATGTTAATAAAGTTGCTTTTAGAAAAATTGATGATTTGGAGAATTTATAATGGAATATTTATTTATATTTGCCAGTTTAGTTGTGTTAGGAACTATTGTTTATGTAGTTGTCGATACGGCAAAACACTTTGATAATAAAGCTCATCATTAAACAAAGATTCTCTACTTCCTAGTTTCGGATGTGCAAGCTTTTAGATATAAACCCATCATCTGTGTCAAGAAAAGTCAGGGTCAAAGATTTACTTTTCAAACCCAATCAAAAATAAGATATAATTTACGCAAAAAATAAGGCTGACTCCATGAATTTCTTAGATGTAAAAACAGATTACGCTTTTAAAAAAGTCTTTGGCAGCGAGGAAAGCAAAGAGATACTTATGAGCTTTTTAAACGCGCTTGTATATGAGAACGCGAAATACAAAATCAAAGATTTAGTTATAGTTGACCCTTATAACATCCCTATGATCAAAGGGGTGAAAGACACCTTTGTTGACGTAAAAGCGGTTTTGGACGATGACACAAAAGTAATCATAGAGATGCAAATACTCAACCATAAAGGGTTTGAAAAAAGAGTCCTTTACAACGCAGCCAAAAACTACTCCATCCAACTCAACAAAGCGGAAGATTACCACCTTTTAAATCCAGTCATAGGGCTTAGCATCGTTGATTTTATTATGTTCGAAGAGAGCGAAAGCGTTGTTAATAAATTTAAACTAATAGAAAAAGAGCAGTTTATAAATTATAGCGATGATATAGAACTTATATTTGTAGAACTCCCAAAATTTAAAAAAGAGATTGACGCGCTAGAAAACATAAAAGAGCAATGGATTTATTTTGTGCAAAATGCCGGAAGTCTCGAATATATCCCAAATAATCTCGACGAAACTATCAAACAAGCGCTCCAAAATGCCAATGAAGCCAATCTAAACAAAGATGAACTAGAAGCGCAACATAAACGCAAAGAGTTTATCTCCATACAAAAACTTGCTGTCTTAAAAGCTGATGAAGAGGGGTTTGAGAAAGGGATGGAGAAAGGTTTAGAGCAAGGTAAATTAGAAGAAAAAATACAAATTGCAAAAAATTTGCTTGATATTTTGGATGATGAAACTATCTCTTTTAAAACAGGTTTGAGTGTAGAGGCTGTGGAGAATTTGCGAAAGTAAGCTAGGGCAAGCCAGAAACACAGTAGGTAAATCCGATGAAAAATAAAACAAACCGAGAGTGTTCCGTAGTAGACACAGAGTTCTCTTAAATGTAAATAAGTTATTTACTATTTAGGTACATATAAAGGGAAATGAGATAAAATCGCTATATGAAATTATATATGAAATTACAGAGGTTTTGAATTTGCTAATATTTATAACAATTGTGTCTTATCTTCTTGTTTTGCTAGTTGTAAGATACGCTCATTCGCTAAAACTTTTGGATGTGCCAAATGAACGTAGTCATCATTGCAGCATAATCGCTAGTGGCGCTGGCATAGGCTTTGTGAGCGCGATATTTATGGCTATGTTGTTCTTCAATCTTCAACTCTCTTTGGAATATTGGTTTGTTTTTGTGGCAATATTGATGGTGTTTGGGATTGGCGTTTTAGACGATAGGCATGACGTCTCACCGAAAATGAAATTTGTTTTTATTTTTGCGGCAGTTATTTTAATGTGGATAAATGGCGTTAGTTTTGACACTTTGGGGAGATTGTTTGGCTATGAGCTTTCACTGTATTGGCTCGCGCTGCCTTTTTCGTTGTTGGCGATGGCTGGACTTACTAACGCGCTTAATCTTGTAGACGGACTAGACGGCTTGGCGGGCTCTCTTAGTATCATAATCTTAGCGTCTTTTGCGTACGTAGGGCATGAAAATGGAAACGCTTTCATATATATGCTTTCTACCTACTCAATGGCGAGCGTAGTGGGTTTTATGTTTCTCAATTGGAATCCCGCAAAAGTGTTTATGGGAGATAGCGGGAGTCTGACTTTGGGTTTCATAGTGAGCGTTTTAGCGGTCATGAGTACAGAGTACGTTCAGCCCGTCACATTACTCTATTTTATTGCCATTCCCATTTTAGACACTCTGATAGTTATGTTAAGACGCATACGAAGAAAAGCCTCACCGTTTTCAGCTGACAAAACGCATTTGCATCATATATTAGTGAAGTTCTTTGACAACAACGTTAAAAAAACCGTTATATTTCTGTCTCTTTTACAGATTCTGTTTAGTAGTATCGGGTATATACTCGCAGTGCAAATTTCAGATAATCCCGATGGATTTTTACCACTATTCGCGCTCTTTATTTTCGCTATTATATTTGTTGTTTTCTATATGATATTTACTGGAATTAAAAAAAGACAGAACACAATTGACCATGTGGATGAGTAGATTGTTAAATATTTTAGAGAATATACTAAAATATATGACAAAACGAAATATTTTCTAATATTTTTCAAATCTTATGATAGAATTGTTAAAATTTAATTAAAGGTTGTTGTATGAAGTTTTTAGTTTTGGTTGTGTTGGCAGTTAGTTTTTTATTTGCCACGGTAGATATAAATAGCGCTAGCGAGAAAGAGTTGTCAACAGTGAATGGCATAGGAAGTAAAAAAGCGGAGGCTATTGTTGAGTATAGAAAAATTCACTGTTTTACTAAAGTTGATGAGATAGTTAACGTGAAAGGCTTTGGTAAAAAGTTTTTAGAGAATAATAGAGAGAATTTAAAAGTAGGAGCTTGCAAAAAATAACAAGCTTTTTGCAAAGAATATTTTTTTGATATATTCAACAATTAGGGTATAATTTCAATTCGACAAATTTTAAAGAAAGTGGGTGATGTGATATGCCAGGAATTATCCTACGCCATGACGATAGTTTTGACGCTTCTTATAGACGTTTCAAAAAGCAGACTGACCGTAACTTAATCGTTACTGAAGCTCGTGCTCGCCGTTTCCATGAAACAGCAACTGAAAAACTTAAGAAATTCAAAATTGCTTCTCGTAAAAAGATGCTTAAGCGTCTTTATATGATGAGACGTTATGAATCACGTCTGTAAGGAATAGACGCGAGCCCTAGGGTTCGCGTCTTTCTTCTAACAAGCAAAATTTAACCCCAACTAAAACACACTTCATTCATCACATTCTTCCGTACATCTCATTGTAAAACTTAAGCGCGTATCTGTCACTCATCGACGCCATGTAGTCGGCTATGATTCTGTGCTTTTCTCTTTTGTCCAACTGCTTATGGTAAAACTCCGGAAGCATTTTTTCATCATCCATGAGACCTTTGTACAAACCTTTTATGGCTTGTTTTCCAGCGTACATTTTTCTCACTATGTCTTTGTGTTGATACATTTTTACAAAAAGCAGTTTTTTAAGCTTTTTGATTTTTGTCTCCAACTCTGGCTCAAAACCTATGGGAATTGGCAATTTACTCTCGAGCGAAGCACTCAGAACCTCTCCAATCTCAACTCGCTCTTTTGCGTAATCAAGAAGCGAATAAACTAGCTTGTTTATGAGATGAGAACTAAAGCGATAACGAAACATTTCGTCATTTTCGCGTCCCACTCCCTCAAGAGCGACTTTTTCAAGTATTTCAGTAGCCAACTCGCTCTCTCTTAAATCTTCAAAATTAATAAGTCCCGAGTTGACTCCATCGTCTATGTCATGACTTATGTACGCTATCTCGTCGGCGCGGTCGACTATCATGGCTTCTATGGATGGATGAGTGTCGAGGTTGAAGCGTTCGTGAATGGTGGCGGGCAAAAAGCTTTTTTTGTATGGATAAGAGTGTTTGAGCACGCCTTCTAAAGTGGCGAACGTGAGATTCAGGCCATCAAAATCTTTATACCGTTTTTCTATGGACGAAATCACTCGAAAACTTTGAAAGTTGTGTTCAAATCCTCGATTAAATCCATCCGCTTTCAAACACTCGTCCAATGCGTCTCCACCAACATGACCAAAAGGAGTGTGTCCCAAATCATGAGCCAAGGCGATCGCTTCCGCTAGAGACTCGTTTAGTCCTAAGTGAGAGGTGATGGATCGCGCAATTTGCGACACTTCGAGACTATGAGTGAGACGAGTGCGAAAAAAATCTCCCTCTTGATTCAAAAAAACCTGAGTTTTGTACTCAAGCTTTCTAAAGGAACCGGAGTGGATGATCCTGTCTCGGTCCCTAGCGTAAGGGTTGCGAAAATCTTTGTCTATTTTGTGAAATCTTTCGTACGGTTTCATTACGCTTTTTTGATAAATTCTGTTTTGAGGAAAATTTTAGTTCCATTCACGCGGCCTTCTATGTGGTCGTCCATGTCGGCTGGAAGAGCGATTCTCGTGACTGTGGTTCCACGTTTTGCAGTAAATCCAGCGCCTTTTACTTCCAGGTCTTTTAGTATCACGATGGAGTCGCCGGCGTTTAAAATTACTCCGTTGGCGTCCTTGTGAACAAGTTTGTTCGCATTCGCGTTGAGTGCTTTATCGACCCAAGATTGTTCCGCTTCTTCGAGGTACATCATCTCTAGTAAATCTTGACGAGCAAGCTTGTTTAAAAGTATCGCCGACATAACTTTAACGGCTGGCGTTTCACTCCACATAGAGTCGTTTAAGCAGTTAAAGTGCGACTCTTCGAGCTCTCCACTCTCTATTTGAGTTTTACAGTTTGAGCATACGTAAACGGACTGATCCTCGCTGGCGTCGCCTTGTGGAACTTCCAAAGCGCTTAAGCCCTCGTTGCTTCCGCATAATTCACAAATTCCACCACTTCTCGTCTCTAAACTCATTATTTCCACCTTATGTTTTCTTGGGTGAATTGTAGCTTATGTAAGATAAAAACCTAATATAAAGCGCTAAAACAGGTCGGCATGACCAAAAAATACATCTTGCTCTTTGTTTTGTCTCATCTCTTCTAAAATTTGTTTCGCTTTTAACTTGGTTGGTTTGTCAAAATATATAAGCATGTTTCTACAAAATATATAATCAAATTTTCCAATGTTTGCAAAAGACGCGTCAAAAATATTGGCCAACTTGAACGTCACAAGAGACTTGAGGGAGCTCTTTAAAGTATAGACTCCATCATTCTCGTCAAAATATTCGTTGATTATTTGTGAAGATAAAAGTCTTACGTTTCTTTGTTTGTATCTGGCGTCTTTCGCTTTTTGGAGCGCGTCGGCGTTTATGTCTATGCCAACTATTTCAAATTTACTTGGGCTAACGCCATCTTCGAGTAAAGCTATGGCTATGCTATAAGGTTCTTCTCCCGTGGCGGATGGAGCGCAGAGTATCTTTACGTTTGCATGACTCTTTTTTACAAGCGCCACTAGCTCTTGTATCTGTTTAAATTCACGATAAAAAAACGTCTCATTCGTCGTTAGGTAGTCAGTGAGTTCTTGTTTTGTAAGCGCGTCGGACTCAAGAACGCTCATAAGAGCTGAAAATGAATAAATATCTCTATGTTTACAAAAAGTCATGACTTTGTTTTGGAGTATGCTTGTTTGCCTGTCAAAAGTTACACCCGTCTCATTTTTAAAGTAATTGGCTATTTCCGTAACGTCCGCATAATCGGTTTCTTCAATATTTTCGCGCTTCTTTTGCTCAACAATTTCTTCTTTTTTCTTTTTAAAAAAACTAAACATTATCCGCAAAACTCCTTTATCGTT
>CALDOC010000248.1 GCA_937914675.1 uncultured Sulfurimonas sp. | reverse complement strand
ATTTTCCATTCTCATCAGTTCTAGCGTCGAGGGAAGTTCCCTTTACAAATACTCTCGCATTGACAATGGGAGAAAAGTCGTCAGTTGTTAAAACGCGACCATTAAGTATTCCCGTCGCGCCGTCAAGGTGATCTTTTTGCTTTTCTAACGTGCCAATTGGAACGTCTATGTTGACATTAGGCAGCGTATTCTCTGATTGAAAGGTTGCAATTACTTGAGTGTCTCGAGCTTCTTTGACTAAAACTGATTTTTTGAAATATCCTAAATTTTGTGAGTTCTTGTCTTTGGAAAATATCTCCACTTGGTGCGTTCCCACGCTTATTTCCACTTGTACGAAACCGTCATTATCAGTTTTGTATATTCTCTCCCCATCGATTGTTATCTCTGAATTAAGAAGAGGTTCTCCATCATGCATGGTGAAAACAGAAATCGTGCCTTTTTCTTTAGTAGTCTCTTGCGCAGATAACGAGCTTGTCGTTAGTAATAGAAACAGTGAAATTATTCTTAATATTTTATACATTTATATACACTCCATAGCATCGTTTTTACATTTTTCGATGTTTTTTCTTATAAGAGTGGCTTTAGAGAAAAGCTCACTGTCGGTGATTCTTTTTAGCTGCGTTTCAGCCTTGTCATAATCTCCAGCCATATAGTAGGCGTAGGCTAGGGCGTATCTCATGTTTTCATCATCTAGTAGTTTGTAGCGTTCAAGCGCTTTTTTAAGACCTATGACTTTTCCATATTCGGCTCTATCGAGGTATATAGCCACTTCTTGTCTCACTTGATCAATTTTGTCATAGTTTGTCGAGTTTAAATAAATGGCGTGAGGGAGTCTTTGCGCTCTTCTATTTATCTCTATCGCGTCTTTTAGATATTTTTTGTCATAGATGGAGCTTGATTCAAAAAGACGCGCCGTTGTGTTTTTCATGTTTTGCTTGAGATACATGTGCCCAAGAAGCACGCCAAGTTTTGGCTCTTTAGGATACATGAGCTTTGCCTCTTCCAAAAGTATGATTGCTTGATTTATCTCATTTGCGCCAATTAAAATTTGCGCAAGAGCGATATACTCTTTAGAAGCGCTTCCAGCTTTAGCCATATACGCTTTTGACGCGTCAATCGCGGCTTGATAAACATCAACACCGCGTCCAAAGACGTTCTGCTGTGCCTGCCGGGCATAGGCGATCCGGAGGCCGACGCCCTGGTTCAGCCCCGCGCCAGCCATACCGCGGACGACGGCATTGCCTGGGTC
>CALDOC010000247.1 GCA_937914675.1 uncultured Sulfurimonas sp. | reverse complement strand
GGGCGTCACGATTATAAATCAAGCTTCTAAAAAACCAGCGCTTCTTATAGTTGAAGATAATGGACAAAAACCAAATAAATCTGCGGAATTTATAATTATTGACAGAAATAGTTTATGAAATACCTCGTAGCTCTTTTATTAACATATGCGCTTCATGCGCAAAGCGGTTGTTATACAGTACAACTTGTTAGTAGATTCGCGTCTGATAAAAATAGAGAAACGTTATCAAAAGAGAGTTATGAGAGTTCATGTAAATTAATGGAAATAGAAAAAACGCTAACGGTGAGATGCGGGTGTTATGAGAAGCTGAAAGACGCCAAAGAAGTTTTGCCAACATATCAAAAAGAGTATCCAAGCGCTTATGTCACAAGCACCTATAAGAGTAGATTTTATCAGGCGGACGTGAAAGTCAAGCCTATTGTTGTCGTTCCTAAAGAAGCTCTTTTCGCGCCTGCTATAGCCGTTAGCGTAAAAAAAATTGAGCCAGTGAAAGTGTCGACTGAAGTCGTGTTCGTGGATGAAAATGAAAGGATAGTGGAAAATACTCTTCCTGAAAAAGAACTCTTTGTGATATCTGAAAATATAGTAAAGGCCAAAGAGAGTCAAAAGAAAAAGAGCAAAAAAAAGAAGAAAGAAAAAGAAGTCAAGTATGTAAAAAAGCAGAGCCAAACATATGACTATAATAGGTATCTAAAAAAATTAGAGAGTAAAAAAGGGGAAGGTCTATTTGATTATAGATATAGGTTTGGAGCGCAACTAAGTTATGATTTAGCTTATATAGATGAAGCGGACGCGTCATATGGATCACATGACTGGAGAAGAATACGAGTCTTTCATCAAGGCAGTTTTTTTGATGAAAAATTGTTTTACGAGTTGGAATATAGTTACACTGGTACAAACAAATATAAAGATAATCTTGTTGGCTATGAAGATAAAATCAGCTTCTTAAACTCTGATTATAGAATCAAGTTTGGAAATATTAAAATACCTTTTTCACTAGAGGGGTATAGCAGTTCCAAAAACATTACCTTTATGGAGAGAGCGTTAAACGACGCTTACGGAGATGGTAGAAAACTAGGAGCCGAGGTAGTGGTTGGAACGGAATTTGCTAACAATAGGATAAACTTATTTGTGTCGGTATTTTCAAATTCTATTGATGAAAGAATTGATGGCGACGTAGAACAACCTGGATACTCAACACGGCTGACTTATGCGTATAAACTTAGAAAGAATCATCTTTTTTCTCTTGGAGGAGCTATCCTTAATCAAGATATGAAGGGTGAAAACGTGAAGTTTAAGCAAACTTCGGAATCGGCTTGGATGAAGAATGAATATGTCAGAGTGAAGGTTAAAGACGTTGATTCCATGAGTAAAAAAAATATAGAGGCTCTTTATATTTATGATAACTACTCTCTTCAAGGAGAGTACGCAACCATATCTTTAGACGCTTTAAAAGATAATTATAGTTTTGACGGTTATTATCTTCAAGGGAGTTATTTTATCTTTGGAAGCGTTAGAAAATATAACTTTGACGACTCTACTTTAGGGAAAATAAAACCCTATCAAGGTGGCGCGGTAGAGTTGTCGTTTAGGTATTCGTATCTAAATTTTAACGACAAAGACGAGCAAAATGGCGAGCAAACAGATTACACTTTTGGTCTTAATTGGTATCTCAATAATGAAATTAGGGTTTTTCTTAATTATACTATAGCGCAACCTACTGGGGCAGAGGAATATGATGGGCAGTTACAGATTCTTCAATCTAGAATATTATTCGCTTTTTAGATGCTAAACCCACTAAAAGCTCACGATTTTAAGCTACAATTTGACTATAAAAAGGAAGTTTGCATGAAATTATTAAAAACAACTATTTTTACGACAATGGCGTTGCTTGTCATTGTTGGATGTTCCACTCCGTCTCTTATTACGACTGAGAAGTCTCTACCCGCCGTGTACGTAGAGACAAACTCCACTCATGATAAGAAAAATGACGTTACCATCACGCTTTTTAGGTTAAACAACTATACGGACACACCACGAGCCGGTATGAGAACCGCAAATATCATTGAAGGCATTTTACTCGCAAAAGGCTATCATGTCAGGAGTCATATCCAAGATAAACTGCCAAGTTTAAAAAAGGCTAGAAAAATTGCGCAAGAAGACGACTCAACGTATTTTATGTATGGTGGAGTGAGTGAATGGAGATATAAAACTGGAATCGATGGAGAACCCGCCGTTAGTT
>CALDOC010000246.1 GCA_937914675.1 uncultured Sulfurimonas sp. | reverse complement strand
ATGTTTGTTTAGCTGCGGTATGTCCAATTATAATTCTTTAAACGTTAAGGTTAATTCATCTTTATAATCCACCATGACTTCCCCACCTTGCTTTAGTTTACCAAAGAGTATTTCATCGCTTAGTTTATTCGTAATGTTATTTTGAATGTATCTTTTTAGTGGTCTTGCTCCCATTTCAACCGAGTACTCGCTATTGGCGATATATTTAACGGCTTCATCAGAAATAACTATAGATATTTTCTTCTTTTTAAGCGCAATATTTAACTCATTTGTGAACTTTCTTACAATGTTTTGAATGGTCGCCATATTCAATTGCTTAAAGTCAACAATCGCGTCCAACCTATTTCTAAACTCCGGAGTAAAGAAAGATTTTAATTCTTCATTTTTTGAAATGCTTTCGTCTTTGTTGAAACCCATAACGTTTCTTGCCGTCGCTCCAATGTTTGAAGTCATGATAAGCACTACGTTTTGAAAATTCGCTTTGTATCCATTGTTGTCGGTTAAAGTGGCGTTGTCCATGATTTGCAGTAAAATATTGATTAAATCAGGATGCGCTTTTTCTATCTCGTCTAAGAGTAAAACCGTATAGGGATGTTTTTTTATAGCCTCGGTCAATAAACCGCCTTGCTCATAGCCTACGTAACCAGGAGGAGCTCCCACTAATCGACTTATGGTGTGTTTTTCCATGTATTCGCTCATGTCGAATCTTTCAAAGTGAATTCCCAGCGTGTCGCTTAGCGATATCGCGAGTTCAGTTTTTCCAACTCCGGTTGGACCTGAAAAAAGAAAAGACGCTATTGGTTTGTTTGATGGCGTTAATCCAGCCTTGGATATTTTTATTGCTTGACTTACTTTGGCAACCGCTTCGTCTTGCCCTATGACTCTCAGTTTCAAATTATTTTCAAGATTAACAAGCGAAGTCGTTTCGTCTTCGCTAATGTTCGAGTTTGAAATTCCAACTATTGAAGATATCGTTTTTTCTATATCGTTGGAAGTGACTCTCTTTTTCTTGTTCTTTTTGAGATGAAACGAAGCCGCCGTTTCGTCCATAAGGTCAATCGCTTTATCCGGCAAAAATCTATCCGTTAAATATCTATGCGAAAGTTCAACAGCAGTTTTTAAAGCTTCATCAGTAATTTTTACTTTATGATGCGCTTCATATTTATCTCTTAAACCTTCTAAAATAAGTAATGATTCTTCTTCCGATGGTTCACCCACAGTTACAGGCTGAAATCTTCTTTCTAATGCTGAATCTGTTTCAATAT
>CALDOC010000245.1 GCA_937914675.1 uncultured Sulfurimonas sp. | reverse complement strand
GAGTTGCGACGTGCTTACAAACTCCATTGTAAAAGAACAGTTAAAAGAACTCGATGAGTGCGATAGCGAGCTAAATTACGACGCCGTCATCACTTCTCACATATTTACCATGAACGAACCTCCAAGATGGGTGATGTTAGTCAGCCCTTTTCAAGTAGTCCTCATAGAGCGAGCGAAGTGGGCTCAAAAACGATACTTGCGATTTGATATAGAAGATATCATAGCTCGTAAAGAAGACGCGATGCTAAAAGCGATTAGCGTTCTTTTGCATACTGACTCCTTAGCTCCAAAAGATGGGTTAAGTCTTCTTGACACCTTAGACGAAAACTCACACAAACACGCTTTTGGCGTAACAGAAGATTTGAAGTATTCACTAAGATCAGCAGTGGAACTTCTTGGAAATGAAGCTATTTATTATCATCTCAAAAACAATCCAAACTTTTTAGAGACCGACAACATAGAAAGCGATCTCACAAGAGAATCCTTGCGTTACATGTACAGACTGCTATTTCTTTTTTACATTGAGTCTCGCCCCGAACTAGGTTTTATTCCCTCAAAATCACAAGCGTTTGTAAAAGGTTATTCACTAGAAACTTTAAGAGACTTGGAGCTAATGCCTCTACTGACGGATAGCGACAAGAACGGCTACTACTTTAGCGATAGCGTTTCTCTTTACTTTGACATGATATACAATGGAAGAGTAAGTCATAAAGTCTTTGAGGGTAGAAAAGAGATATTTTCCATATCTCCATTGCGTTCGCATCTTTTCGATCCAGCTAAAACACCACTGCTCAACGTTGTAAAACTTAGAAATCATGTCTGGCAAGAGATTATCCAAAGTTTGTCGCTCTCTCGAGAGAAAAAAGGAAACAAGGGTAGAGGTCGCATAAGCTACGCAAACCTTGGCATCAATCAACTCGGAGCGGTTTATGAAGCGCTTCTTAGCTATAAAGGCTTTATAGCCAAAGAAACGCTTTTTGAAGTGAAAAAGGCGGGAACCACTCCAACGGAACTTGAAAACGCCTACTTTGTGACAGAAGCTCAACTTGGCGAGTACAAAGAGGTAGAGAGAGTCTTTGACGGTAAGGATTTAAGAAGATACAAAAAAGGTTCATTCATCTACCGTCTAGCCGGAAGAGACAGAGAAAAATCAGCTTCTTACTACACTCCAGAGGTGCTAACCAAATCACTTGTAAAGTATGCGCTCAAAGAGTTGCTAGAGATAGACGAAAGTGGAAAAGTTGGCAAAAAAGCGGATGAGATTCTTAGTCTTACGGTTTGCGAGCCAGCTATGGGAAGCGCCGCGTTTCTCAACGAAGCCATAAACCAACTAAGTGAAACTTATCTTCATCAAAAGCAGATAGAAACCGGTGAGAAAATCTCACATGATAAATACACTGAAGAGCTACAACGCGTAAAAATGCACATAGCGGACAATAATGTCTACGGAGTCGACCTAAACCCAACGGCGGTGGAACTAGCGGAAATCTCTCTTTGGTTAAACGCTCTCAGTGGCGCGTTTGTTCCATGGTTTGGCTTTCAACTTGAAAATGGAAACTCCCTCATAGGCGCAAGAAGAGAAGTGTATGACATAGCAACTCTAAACGCGACTAAAAAAGATCTGCTTTGGTATGAAGACGCTCCAACTAGATTGGCTCCAAAATCTCTTTGGCTGGCTAAAAAAAGAGAAGTCACCCTTGGACAATCTTCG
>CALDOC010000244.1 GCA_937914675.1 uncultured Sulfurimonas sp. | reverse complement strand
CGGAACCCATGGTTATGCTAAAGTATAATCAATTTTACGCTGACAAAGAGTTTTTTGTTTATGATTATTTGGAAAAAAAATGTTACAAAGGTCACTTTCCATCTAGAAAAATGCCACCAATTCCTGTTCTTCAAGAGTTGTTTTAGACATTACAGCAACTTTATGATAAAATCATTAAAATAAAACATGTGGGTTGAAAATGATTTTAAAAATGGTATGGTTACTATTGAGCGTTGCCGCTCTTTATGGCGCTAGTGAAGAAGAAGCAAAAGTGACGGTCAAGTTTGAGGTCGGTGTCTACATGCCAACGATAAGTGGAACAATTACAAACGGCGTCTCTCCATCAAATTTTCAAGACGATTTTGGCTATAAAAATAGCGCGAGCAGCTATCTTGCTATGGAACTTCTGCTGAATTACGACTATGCGCCAAATCTTTACGTTGGTTATTTTAACATGCAAGAGAGGCAAGATACTACGCTAACGAGCTCTGTCAGGGTAGCCGAGGGCGACTTTAACGGTTCTGTGTCAAGTAGTGTAGATTATGAAGTTTTAAACGTTGTTTTCTATCAGGACTTTAAAACCAAAGGTGGATTTTTTTCTATCTTGGGAAAAGCTTTTTATAGCGGAGACATAGAGTTTGACGTAGGAATAAACGCGAAACTTCTGTCGTGGAGATTTCAAGCAACAAACAGCGCTTCCTCTTGGATTCATGCATACGAATTTATCCCTTTGCCATATTTAGGGCTTAAGTACTATCTGTATGATTTTATCGCTTACGCTAACGTCAGCGCTTTGGCAGTCAACAGAGCGACGTCAGCGACTTATCAAGCTGGAATTGAGTACAGAGTCGTCAAAGGTTTGTACTTTAGCGCTTCTTATCTTAGAGAAGAGTTTACCGTAGTTGAACTAAAAGACACTGTTGATTTTGCAACGTCAGGATATAGGTTTGGCATTAAGTACGCTTTTTAATTAAATATATATGGATTTACTAGTTCCAAAGCTCCAGTTTTGTAGCGTATAGATAAGGAAAATAAAATGTGCATGAATATAAAAGAAAAATACATAG
>CALDOC010000243.1 GCA_937914675.1 uncultured Sulfurimonas sp. | reverse complement strand
TCGGTCCCCGAAATGGCTATGACCTTTTGATCTTTGTTTAGGCTTTTGAGACTATGCGTTAAGTCTATTCCGCTTTTGCCTCCAAGATTTATGTCTGTCACGACAATCATCGCCATGGTTGAGGAAATCTCTTTGTAAATTTCCAACGCGTCTTGCGCGTTTGTCGATTTATACGTTTTAGCGAAAAAATGAGACGCCATTCGAGCTAAATTTTCTAGTATGAGTTCATCGTCTTCGACCAATAAAATGGCTTTGTCTTTTGCCAACTCTTTTAAAACGCTCGCTGAATTATTCATGATGGGATCTTATCTTTTTTCTAAACACTTTTTTGGAAAAGCGAGAGTAAAGATAACGCCATCCTCTGTATCGCTTACCTTGATGGTTCCACAACTATGATCTTCAATAATACTTTTTGACATATAAAGACCGAGTCCCGTGCCATTTTTTTTGCTTTTGGTCGTAAAGTAAGGATCAAACATTTTCTTTTGAACTTCGAGAGGAATCCCTCCCGCGTTATCCTCGACGCTAAGCTCGACGTAAGTTTCATACTCTTTGGTTTGCATCTTTATTTTTGGTTTTTCCACACCATTCTCCTCAAAGGCGTCTTGAGAATTTTTGAGAAAATTTATAAAAACTTGAATGAGTTCATTTTTATACAAATCCATTTTCGTCGTATCTTCGTAATCCGTGAGTATTTCAATATTGTGACTTATGAGGCTTTTTCCTATAATTTGCAACGCTCCTTCTACGCAATCTCGCAATAAAACGTTATTTTTTTCTTTATTTGGGAGAAAGAACTGCCTAAAATCGTCAATCGTGTGCGATAAATACTTTACTTGATCGCTTATGTGTTGAAGCGATTCTTGCAGTTGCGCGGTGTCAAGCGTGTCAAACTGCACGTCCAAAGAAACGTTTTCGGCAATCATGCCGATGATGGTCAATGGCTGTCGCCATTGGTGAGCTATCATGCTTATCATCTCGCCCATGGCGGCTTGTCGCGTTTGTCGTAGAAGCATTTCCTCTTTTTCGCGTCGTATTCGTATCTCGTCTTGAAGCTGTTTTTCGAGTTCCGCATTGGTGTTGTTGAGTTTTGCTTGCTCTGAAATTTCATGCTTAAGTTTTTGCGATAGAGATTCGCTCAATCCGAACAACTCCACTTCAAGCTTTTTACGTTCTGTGACGTCAGTATGAAAACCCGACATTTTATATGGTTCGTTTTTTTCGTTAAACAAGGCTTTTCCCCGAGCCAAAATCCATTTATAGGAGCCGTCTTTGCAAAGCAGTCGATGTTCGTTTACGTAAAAATCCGTTTCTTTTTTTAAATGCGTTTGGACGTCTCTCTTCACTTGCTCTTGGTCGTCAGGATGAACGCGGCTAAACCACTCTTCGAAATCATCCTTAAATTCCTTATCCTCATAGCCGATCATCTCTTTCCATCTTGGTGAAAAATAAATATCGTCGTTTGTAGGGTTCCAACTCCAAAAACCGTCTTGAGTCACGTCTATGGACAACTCTTTATGCAACGCTTTTTCTTGCGCGACTTCGTTCCACTCTTTAAGATTCGAATGCACCAAAGCGTAAAGTTCATCGATTTTAAATGGCTTTCTCATATAGTAAACTCTGTCTGCAAGTTCTTCCATGAGCTCTTTGACCGAGTAATCCGAGTAAGCCGTGACTATGACGATTGTCATGTCTGAATCAATTTTTCGCGCTTCTTTGGCTATCTCCAAACCATGCATTTTTGGAAGTCGCATGTCCAAAATTGAAATGGGCACTCTTTTTCCATCGGCGTAACGCTGTTTGAGAGCTTTTAAATACGCTTCGCCATTCGTAAACGTATGCAAG
>CALDOC010000242.1 GCA_937914675.1 uncultured Sulfurimonas sp. | reverse complement strand
AAAATAACAACTCGTTCATACGCGCTCATAGCCTCTTTTTGCTCGCCCAAGGCCTCCGCGCTTTTTGCCCACAATAAGTGCAGTTTTGGGTTTGAGTACTCCGAAGTTAAACTTTTAGCCTCATCAATCGCCTCATGATACATTTGTGACTGATACAAAACTTCCACTTGAGTTATATCCGCAAAAACATTCGTACCAAAAACGAGTAATACTAAAAATAATATTTTCATAATCGAGTCTCCTTAATTTTATATCTAATTTTAGCGTTTAAATTCCAGTCGCGCCGCTAACTGGCGGAGGAGTATTTATTACATACGACACGTTATAATCCATGCCATAATTCTCCAATGCGTTGCCAAATCTGTCTTTTATATTTTTAGACATGCTAAGACGATAAGAGTGTGTTGGCGTTAAGTCTTTATCAGGATTGAGAGTATAAACAAAAGATGATTCAACACCCACTAAGCCATCCGAAGTAATCGTCAATCCAATATTTTCAGACGTATTCAAATCTACCAACGTAAAGAATAAGCTATCTTTGTCCAAATACTCGCTAAAGCTCGCTTGAATATTATCAGTGCCGTTTATATTTGCACCATCAGGAGGTGTTACATTATTCACATACGGACCATAGGTATCGGCTATTGCGTTGAATATATTGATTACGCCCTCTTGATCTAGCGTGGCAACGTACGCGACGTCGTCTTTAATAATTGAAGAGGACACTATATGTCCAGCGCTTTGTATAACGCCATCAAGAGCAAAATTAAAACTATTATTAATCACTAACAACCCTTTTGATGGATTGCTTGCGTAACACATGGATCTGTAGGTCAATGAATCAACATAGGTATTTATGTCAGAAGCAGAAGATAAGAACTCCATACGATAGTTGGAATTCACGCTAGAATCCATGTTGAGACCTGTTATGACGCCTAAAGAGTTGCTTGCTAAGATAAATTGAGAACCATAATTATCTCTAAGAAGAGTGACGTCTCTAGTGGAGCCATTAAGGTCCATGGAACTCATGTGTGTTCCGTTTTCGTCAAAAACTTGAACTCCACGGTCGTAATCAGCCACGAAAACTTTTTTCACTCCAGCGTCATTCGCCACCGCGACTTTAAGCAGAGTTCCCTCCACGCCAGTAGTTTTAATTGAACTTAAAATTTTATTTGAATCAAGTGAAAAAACCTCTAAACCATGTTTTGGTCCAACGGCGTACGCCTTTGCAGAAATTATAGAACTATCAGCGTCATACGTCACTCCATATATAGAAGTTGCAGAAGCAAGGTGAGAAACTTCATCCGAGCCCGTTGAGGATAGCCTTAAAACGTAAACGCCGCTTGACATTGTTCCAACTAATATATATTCAGAATCAATTACGTACATATCGTTGATTTGCGAGCCTGCGTCAAATGTGTATTTAAACGCCACGGATGGATAACCTTTATCAAAAATAACGTCAAAAAAATCAATTTTATTCGACGACGCCACCGCAAGATACTCATCTGTCTGTCCAATACGCATCGTTCTCATTAAAGAGCTAACGGAATTCAAATTTTTATTATAGAGTGAAGTGTATCCTTTGTTGATTTGAACTGAACCAGTAGCCGTTGTAAAACTCCAGTTTTTGTCGCCATTGTAAACGTTTCCATACATATCCGTTATGTCGCCAACAAGTTCCACGTTATAATAAGCGCTAGTGTTTAATTCATGGGTTGGCTTAAAAGTAATGATTGAATTGAAAAACTCTAACTCCCCCGATACAACTTCTCCACCGCTTGAAGTTACTTTTATTGTATCTCTTTTTTCGTATTGGGCGTCTGGCGATATGAACTTGTTAAACTGTATGGATATATCTGTTTTTGGATCCACGTTTTGCAGAGCGTTTGAGGGTTTTATGGAGTTAAAAATCAATGGAGAAGCGTCTATAACTTCGTTTTGAGTTATAAAAGAGTAGTTATAATCTTGACTCAAAGATTGCCCAGCTTCATTCTTAACGGCGGTAGTTATAACTAACTTATATTGAGCCGCTGGCTTTAAATACTGATAAGGCGTAAAAACTATCTTATTTAAGCTCACTTCTATATGAGCTCCAACAACGCCATTGTCTTTATCTAAGATATAGGCACTATCGGCCATAACGCTACTAGAATTTAAAACAGTGGAAAATTCCAAAGATATATTTTGAAATATCGATACGCCCGAACTAGGAATCGACCTTGATATACTGAGAAACTGTTTAGCTTGCGTAGTTGAAGAGTCTATGTTTTCGCCACCACATGAGACAAAAAACAACCCAATGTACAGGGCAAGCAAAAGTTTCAGTAAAAAAATACGCGGCTTAATAATCGAAAAAGCGTTTACTTTCATGGTACACTCCTTATATCTACTAAATCATTATAAAACTTAAAAAATTAAGGAGTGCTTAATAGTTAACTTTTGTTTAAACTATCCTTATCATAACGGGTCTTGCATTGACAAAATTTAAAGCTTCAAGCTCGTTGATCATGGCCTGAATGTCTTTTTCAACCGCTACATGAGTTGATATAAGGAGATTGGCGCTCGCATTTGAGAATGAACGTTGCAACATGGTCTCAATTGAAATATTATGATTCTCAAATATTTTAGTGATGCTGGCTAAAACGCCCGTTTTATCTGAAACGTTGATTCTTAAGTAGTATTTTGACACTATGTTGCCAGCGGCTTTGAGAGTAAGTTTATCTCCTTCCATAGGCTTGTTAAAGCCTAGCATTGGAGCGGACTTTCCACTTCTGGCTATGTCTATGATATTTGCCACGACCGCGGACGCGGTCGCGTTTCCCCCAGCGCCTGGACCATAGTAAAGAGTCTCTCCCACTTTATCGCCAATAACGGAGATGCCATTCATAACGCCATCTATCTTAGCTATCATTTCGTCTTTACTAATCAAACAAGCGTGAACTCGAAGCTCAACTTCGTTTTCATCTTTTTTAGCGATTCCTAAGAGCTTTATGGCGTAGCCAAATTCTTTAGCGAAAGATATGTCGTCTTGAGTTACGTTTTGAATGCCCTCTATTAAAATATCTTCAGGTTTGGCGTCTATGCCATAAGCGATGGACGCAAGGATAAGAAGTTTATGCGCCGCGTCGTAACCGCCAACGTCAAACGATGGATCGGCTTCCGCGTAACCCAACTCTTGGCTCTCTTTTAAAATATCTTCATACGCAACGCCGTCATTCGTCATCTTAGTCATCATGTAGTTGCATGTTCCGTTCATGATGCCCATGATAGACTCGATATGATTCGCCGACAGACCATCGCGAAGCGCGTTAATGATGGGAATGCCGCCGGCGACGGAAGCTTCATACTCAAAAGCTATGTCTTTGGCGATTGCTTGAAGCTCATAACGATGGTAGGCTAAAAGAGCTTTGTTTGCCGTAACAACCGCTTTGCCTGCGTTGAGAGCTTTTTTTACCACTTCAAAAGCCTCTTCAACGCCACCCATAAGCTCAACGACAATGTCAATTTCTTCATCGTCCAATATGTCGTTTACATCGTCTGTTAAAATGACGTCAAGGCCTCTATCTTTGTTTAGATTCCTAACGACTCCACTCTTTACAACTATGTCGACGCCCGCGCGAGCGCTTATCATGTCGGCGTTATCGCGAAGTATTTGAACTACGCTCGTTCCAACCGTTCCTACCCCAATAATTCCGATTTTGATCATTACTCTTGTTCCTCTTGAAACTGTTTTAAAAAGATTTTGATGTTTTTCGCGGCTTGACGGATTCTATTGTCGTTTTCTATCAACGCTATGCGAACGTAACCCTCTCCATACTCTCCAAACCCAATGCCAGGAGCGACGGCGACGCCAGCTTCGACCAAAAGTCTCTTACTAAATTCTAAAGAACCAAGATGCGCCGCGCACTCAGGAATTTTTGCCCAACTGAACATGCTCGCTTCATTTTTATTTATGTGCCATCCCGCTCTGTCAAAAGCTTCGATAAGCACTTCTTGGCGGTGATTGTATTTGTCCGTTATGTCCTGAACGCACTGCTGATCGCCGTTAAGCGCGATGGTGGCCGCAACTTGAATCGGCGTAAACATCCCATAATCCAACCATGACTTAATTTTTTGAAGCGCTCCAATCAGCTTTTTATTTCCAACGAAGAAACCGACTCTCCAACCGGCCATATTGTATGATTTACTCAAAGTAAACGATTCAACCGCAACGTCTTTCGCGCCTGGCACACTCATAATTGATGGAGTTACGTAGCCGTCAAAAGTTATGTCTCCATAGGCAATATCGGAAATTATGTAAAATCTTTTCTCTTTTGCCATGGCGACAAGGCGAACGTAAAACTCTTGCGTTACCGTCGCCGTTGTAGGGTTATGAGGAAAATTAACTAAAACATACTTTGGTTTTGGAGAACTCTCTTTAAAAACTCTCTCTAAATTTTCAAAAAAGCTATCTTCGTCGAGTCTATAATGTTCGTCAAACTCTATGCCAAATTTAACGACGTTTCCACCAGCGAGAATGAAAGAGTACTCATGAATAGGATAAGTCGGATCGGGAACAACCGCTACGTCGCCTGGATTTGTAATCGCGTAAGTTAAGTGAGCGTAGCCCTCTTTAGAACCCATGGTCGCCACGCATTCCGTCTCAGGATCTAAAATGCAGTCATAGCGTCTCTCATACCAGTCAGCGATGGCTTTGAGAAGTTTTGGAATGCCTTTTGAAGTTGAATACCCATGAGTTTTCGTCTTTTGGGCTGATTCGATGAGTTTTGAGCGAATATGCTCAGGAGTGTCCCCATCAGGATTTCCCATAGAAAAATCTATCACGTCTTTACCTGCGCGACGCTCTTGCATTTTAATCTCATTTACTTCGGCAAACACATACTTAGGGAGTCTCTCAACTCTGTTAAATCTTATCTCATCAAACATTTTATATCCTGTAAAATTATTAATGGCATTTTAGCGAAATATATTTAGAATAATATAATAAGACGCGCTAAATTATCGTCTTCCATATGGAGATAAAACTAATTCGTCTTTTACGTTTTTTAGAGTGTAGAGGTCTTCAATTTTCATATACTGAGCGCGCTTGGGTATATCTAAGATTATTTGAGAAGTTTTTTGATCTTGTTTTGTGACTTTTAAAAGATGTAGCGATGAATCATAATAAGCTACGTACGGATACCAGCTATTTCTAGGTGGACTATCCACTTTCACTCTTTTTACTTTTGAGCAGTTCAACCAGTGCGAATATAGCGAATGCTTTAAATGAAATTTTACCGAATGTTCTAATTCCGGCATATTTAAAAAGCCAAGACTCATGTCAACCACGTACGTCCAATCTGTCGCGGAAGTTCTTTCTACGTCGGTAATTGAGCAGCCACTTTTATTTAGTTCCGTCTGTAAAACCAAAGGATCTGTCGCGTATTCAGAACTTAAAGTTATATTCCAGCTAAACTCTGAAGAGTCAAGAGAGGAAGCGGTAGTCATGTAACGGTAGTAGCCAATGTTTCTAAGCGAGTCTCCCATGAGTTTTACGAAAAATAGAGGAGAACCGCTTGTCTTAAACTTTAAACTAATCTCCTGTGGGGTTTTAAAAAAAAGTTTTAACAACCCATTTTCTTCTAAGGTTCCAATAACCTTCATCGTGTCAACTCTATCGTTTTTATAAAAAGCGGACTTTGGCTCAAAAATAACGTTAATAAAATTAACGTTTTGCTCATACTCCTCCATTCCTACAAAACTTTTTATCTTTTGCGACAAAAGGTCTTCTTCGACTATCACCATTTCATCACTAATGGCGAGAGTGAAAAGTAGTAAAAAAGATATAAGACTTTTTACCATAGACGACCTTTGTTGAGACTCTTAAACTCTGTTTTGCTTAGTTCTTTAAGTTCTCCGTCTTCATAAATAAAAAGAAGATTGTCTGGCTTATTAAACTTAGTCTTTTTACCATTTACTTCTATATTAACATGTCCATGGCCAAGAGAAAGTAGCCAAATTTTACTAGGATCAAGTTCAAGTTTCTCTTTTATGACTCCTTGTCTATTTATGCCATCTGTTTTATTGATATAAGCTATCCAAAGTTTTGAGGTTGGATAGAGTATCAAAGAAACTTCCGTTGTAGTCGTATTTTCAACAACTATAGGCTCACTCATCTTAGCGATTTTGACAGGCTCGATTATCTTTATTTCTGTTATATTATTATCAGTGGCGTTAACTTCTTGCTCGTCTGTCTCTGTTGAAACCGTTTCTTTTGCGGTTGCGTTTATATTTTGCGTCACGCTATCAATTGCGCTGTTGTCAATTTTGTTTGAGGAACGCTCTAAAGAATCATCTTCCAAACTCTTATACGCGACAAAAACGAAGATTAAAAGAGCTACCAAAATATAAAAGAGTTTAAAATTTCTAGCTTTTTTTGGCGCGATGAAAAAAGCCGAATTTACATGCTCTTCTTGTGGATTTTCATTGAAATATTCTAGACCCGTATCTTTCAAAGCTGATAAATTTTGATTATATTCTCTCTCTAAAATGGATACAAAACCGAGAAATTGAACTTTATTTAACCCCTCGAAACTTTCATGAATAACGCTCTGAACGTATTTAAGAGGAATATGCGTGTCTTCATATATCTTTTGAGCCCCAAGTTCCTTTAACTTATCCAGTTCTTTACTCATTATCTCATCCTGTCCATCAAAATAGCCGCCGCGACACTCACGTTTAATGAGTCGAATTCATGAGACATTTTTATGCTTAGCGCGCAATCAAGCTTAGAAATGACGCGAGAAGTGAGACCTTCGCCTTCGCTGCCCAACACCAAAACTTTTTTCTTTTCTATATGAGTTTCGCGAATGTCCATGCCATTCATGTCTGCGCCGTAAATTGTAAAGCCCGATGTTTTAAAATCGTTTAAGACGTCATGAACGTTGTTTTCTATGGCGAATGGCATATCAAATAGCGTACCGGTGCTCGTTCGAGTAATTGTGTCTAGTGGTAAAGTTTTCACGCCACAAGCAACGATTGCGTCCACGCCCAAAGCGTAAGCGCTTCTAACTATCGCGCCGATATTCCCAACGTCGGTCACTCCAGAAAGCACTAAAATAAATTTTTTCTCAAAGAAAAAATTATAGGGTTGAAGCTGACAATCGTCAACCTCGGCTAAAATTCCTTGATGATTTGCGTTTTTACACATTTTTTGCGCGGCTTCATTAGGAATGCGTTTGATTTCAAAGCCCATTTTCATAAGACGAGAGTACTCTTTTTTTTCCAGCTCTTTAGCTAAATAGAGAGTCTTAATTTTATTTGGGTATTTGTTTATAAGGTAATAAATTGGTTGTTTTGCATAAATTAACATGACAGCATTTTATCTAAAAAAAGTGCCATATGCGTTAGTTAGTAAAAATTTTAGGGCAATTTAAACGAAAAAAGACTACTCTTTACTTTTTAACTCCGCATAAAGAGTGACACAAGATTTAACTGCGCTTCTGCTTGGGACTCTTCTAATGGAAAGATAGGTCACAGTGCCGTCACTATGCGTTTTTCTCAACGCGGTCGCGTCCACCCAATAATACCCGCCGTCTTTTCGACGATTTTTTACTATCCCAGTCCAAAAACCCTTTGATTGAATATCGTTCCATAATCCCGCAAATGCGATTCTTGGCATATCTGGGTGTCTAACAATATTGTGTGGCTGACCGATTAACTCATCCATCGAGTATCCAGCCATGCTACAAAATAAGTCATTGGCGTAAAGTATAAAACCTCTCGAATCGGTTTCACTCAAAATATAACTATCTTCGGAAAAAAACCACTCGTCGCTGGTTTTATCTTTAAAGATTTCAGCCATTACAATTCCTTATCTATTGGATTTTGATAATTATAACGTTAATAATCTTTGATAACAAGCTTTTGTATTTTCACCGGTTATTTTACTAATGAGTTTAGCCTGAATTTTTTTAGGTAAGTCCAATTCCAATATGTCTTTTTGAGTTATCGCGGAATCGGCTTGCGCCTCGCCAGAGCTTATGACCACCACCCACTCGCCTCGAAAATTGCCATCTAGCTCTTTTAAAGCTTCAGTGGCGGTGCCTCTGAAATATTTTTGATATTTTTTTGTAAGCTCTTTGGCTAAAAATATCTCTCTTTTAGGCTCTTCGTCTTGTATCTCTAAAAGTAATTTTTCCAAGCGATGGGGAGATTCGTATAAAATCGTGGTAAACCCGTTATGAAGCGCTTTTTGCAAACCTACGCTGCGAGAAGTTCCCTTATGATCTAAAAATCCAAAGAAAAGCATCTGAGTCTCCACAAAGCCACTCGCGACAAAAGCTGTTAAGACTGCGTTGGCGCCGGGCAGAACGTCATATTTTATGGAATTTTCTATGCAGTACGATACAAGAGCTTGACCGGGGTCGCTTATGCCGGGCATTCCCGCGTCGCTAACGTAAACAATCTCTTTGTCAAAAAAGGAGACTTCCAACTTGGCTATAAATTCTGATTCGTTATGAGAGTGTAGAGAGATAAATTCTTGATTTTCTTTAAAAACTGCGCTGTAGCGTTCTTTTAAAATGTGGATGAGTTTTTTGGTAAAGCGAGTGTCTTCGCAAAGGAGTATGTCGGCTTCACGTAGAAGTTCAATACTTCTAAGTGAAACGTCGCCTATGTTTCCAATCGGAGTCGGAACAAGACTAAGCAAGAAAGTTCTTGACTATTTTTTAGCGTAACGCGCGTTAAACTTCTCAATGCGTCCAGCAGTGTCTACCATACGCTCAGAACCAGTGAAGAATGGGTGACATTCGTTGCAAATGTCAATTCTCATTGCGTCTTTTTGAGATTTTGTCTCAAAGCTGTTACCACAAGCGCAAGTTACTGAGCAAGTTACTAAATTAGGGTGAAGGTTTTTTTTCATTTTTTTGCCTTTTGACACACGATTTGCATACGTACGTCTATATATTTTTTGAATCCGTATGGGGGCGGATTTTTCGAAATGGAATTGTATCTAAAATTTTCTTAAAATGAAATCTACAGCAAAATCTTACTCGCGATTGCGACAACGGCGCTTTCAGAGCGAAGAACCAAAGGAGTGTTCAATCTAAAAACTTCTTTACTCTTTAAAAATTCTTTTTCATGAGATGAAAAACCACCCTCGCATCCTATGAGAACTCTTTTAAAGTCACTCTCTCCACTCAAAACGTTATCCGTAAAATCAAATACCTTCGTATCGGGAAACTTTACCATAAAATCCGCTAGATTTTTATAAACGTCAAACTCAATGTAAGAGGTTCTGCCGCACTGTTGCATGGAAGCCTCCAAAATTCTCTCAAACCTTTTAAAATCGAGTTTGAAATTCTTTTGACTTCTATCACAATAAATAAAAGAGATTTTACCCACTCCGATCTCATTGAGAGACGGTAAGACTTTTTCTATGGACTTTGTATCTATTACGCACCAAGCGACGTGTAGTTCTTTACTCGCGTTTACCTCTTTCTCGCATGAAGAGATAAGTCGGATTTCTAAAGTTCTAGCGTCCACGGCTGTTATTTTATAGAAGTAAAGAATTTTTATATTTTCTTTGTTTCTAAATTCTAATTCATCGCCTACTTCATGGCGCAGCGCTTTTACAAGATATTTATGCAATTCACCCTTTAGAATAACTCTCTCTTGTCCGGCGTTTTCATCCAAAACATATATCAAATGAGCCACATCCATACTGATATAAGAGATACAAGCGCTATTTCGGCGTAAAGCAACTTTAGCCCAAAACCTTTGTACGCCTCTAAAGATCTCTCTTTATTTTCATTCATACTCTTTAAACTTTTTATGCGTTTTACTTCTAAAAAAATCAATACAAGAGAGATTAGAATCATCACGATATTTTCTAGGGTAAACTCTAAATGCTTTGCCGCCATCATAATAACGCCTGTAAATATAGCCACCCCAATGGTTGTCGCCGTTAAAGGAACTAAAACTACGCTCATGAGGCGTTTGTATTTTTTTAAAGACTTTGAAGCTCTTAATAAAAAAATATTTAGAAATATCACGCCCAATAAAAAAACTTCGCCAACGCTGTGGATTGATAAACCCATATTATACATTTCATTCATGCCGAAATTATAATATATGTTCCATTAAGTTTAGCCGACGCTATCGTTTGAAAATAGCGTAACTCTGTTTTTACCGCTATTTTTTGACTGATACATCATATTGTCGGCTATTTTTACCAGTACTGTTTCCTCGAGTCCATGATCTGGATATATGGAAATACCTATGCTGGCTCCAATGCGTATCTTATGTTTTTTTATATTGATAGTCTTATTTATATTGTCTATAAGCTTTTGCGCTATCGTCACCGATTCGCCAATATCTTTAAGAGCCGTTAATATGATTACAAATTCATCTCCACCTATTCGAGCGACGGTATCGCTTTTTCTTACGTCTGAGCTAAAAGAGTTCGCGCAAAATTTCAACAAGTCGTCTCCTACTTGATGACCATAAGTGTCGTTTACGGCTTTGAAGCCATCCAAATCTATAAACAAAAGAGCTATTTTAGTCTGATGCCTCTGGGCTCTTTGCATCTCCTTTTGCAGTTCTATCAAGAATAGACTTCTATTTGGCAATTTCGTCACATTGTCAAATAGCGCTAATTTTTCAAACTTGTCTCTACTCCTTAATATGTAAGACGTGGACAAAAACATCAATATTAAAAAAGAGAAAAACAGTATAAGAAGATATTTATTTTCCCTAATTAATTCTCTCAAATAATTTGATTGCGCGTATACCACCAAATAGACGTCGTTGGCTTTCGTTACGTTGTTGTTTAATGGCAAAAAAGTCATGATGACGTTTGTGTATTCATGCGACGCATGGATTGAATAGAGTTCTTTTGTTAACAGTTTAGTTTTAATCTTGTTTTGAAGTTTTTCACTCTCTAGCGTGTGATAAAGATTTGTAAGCCTTTGTTGTTTGTGCGTTCTAGTTTCAAGTATGTATTCATCCGATTCCCAGCTCTCTTCATAATTATTCTGCAACTCTTCTTCTATAATAGTGTTTTTGACCGCGTTTTTTGATATTAAAATATGCGCGTCGTATGAAAATTCATCCAATATGTTATCTATAAGCTGTTTTGTGGAAAACGTTATCTCTATGCCAGCGATGTATTGGTTGTATTGGTCAAACAATGGGTAGGCGAAGGTTATTCCATTTGTTAGTTTAGAGAGTTTAAAACCCTCTTGCATAGGGTTAAAGGTATTTGTCCTAATGATGTCTTTATCCAACTTCAAAAGACTTTTACAATCTTTTTCCGGTTTGTACATGCTCAAAAAGCTTTTATTGTTTTTGAGATAGAAATGCACATGAGAAATTCCTATCTCGTTTAAATGTTTATAATTTTTTATTATGAGATTGTAAATCGCTTTTCTTATGCCTACGGCTTCTTGTTCATTGGCGTCGTTGGCTCTAAAAAGCAAACTTATCAATTTTTCATTGTTTTGGTACATAATTCTAAACTCGTTCGTCATGACTTTAAAATTTTGATAATTTGTTTGATATTTCGACTCTATGAATTTACTCTGAACTTCAAGCGCGTAATCTTTTCTTTGCTTATCGATTAAGCCGATTATGTACGCTCCCGCAATTCCAATTAACATGTAAAAGATAAAAGTAATGAAGAGCTTAGTATTTATTTTTTTTGGCATGCCATCTTTCTTGTTATATTTGAAAAAGTAATTATACTCTAAAGTTTGTTTGTAGTCAAAAATATATAAATAATGTTAATAATAGATGAAATTTTTGACAATTATACACAGCTACGCCAATCTTACTTGCAACTTTCCAATGGAATTCAAGAACTCTGTTAAGCAAATAATATTATAATGCAAGCATTAAACAAAGAGGTACGCCAAATGTCAGTTACAGTCGAGCAAGCGCTAGAGTTAATCTACACAAACGTAAAACCAAAATCAATGAAAATCATCGCGATTGAAAACGCCGTGGGATATATTTTAGCCCAAGACGTCATAGCCACGCATAATCTGCCACCCTACGACAACTCCGCCATGGATGGGTACGCCGTAAAAGTGGAAGATAGCGGCCAATCCGTGCAAGTGTCGCACACCATTTTTGCCGGAGACGATTCTAGTGAAGAGCTTCACGCGTCCAACGCCATAAAAATCATGACGGGCGCTCGCATACCGTTTGGAACGCAGTGCGTGGTTCCCATGGAAGATACGACTCCTTGCGAGGGCGGAGTGAAACTACCTGACAACCTAGTGCTCTCCAAACATATTAGACTCAGTGGCGAAGATATAAAAAAAGATGAAATAATTCTCTTCCATGGGGATAGACTCAACGCTCATAAAATCACGCTATTGGCCTCTCAAGGCGTCACTCACGTAAAGGTGCGCAAAAAACCTCGCGTGGCGCTTTTCGCCTCCGGCAATGAGCTAAAAATGCACTTTGAGCAACTCGAAGAGTATCAACTTTACAATACGAACACGCCCACCCTCCTCCTCCGAGCGGAGGAACTTGGCTGCGAAGTCGAATTTATTGGAACGGCTAGAGACACGCTTGAAGATATAAAA
>CALDOC010000241.1 GCA_937914675.1 uncultured Sulfurimonas sp. | reverse complement strand
AGTCGTTGCCATAAACAACGAGATTGAGTATTACAACCTGATGCATTCACTCGGCATTATAGTCGTGAGAGGACCTAAAATGAGCGCTTATAACGCTATTTTAGAAAATATAAATTCTCATGGGGTTATTACAGAGAGAATATATTGCGGTGGCAAAGCCACTATATATATGCATAAGATTTTTGAAGGCTCGAAATATATAGAAAAGTTCGCAAAACCGTTTCATCTTCTTGATAACATGAGCTTATATATTATTAGGGATGAAAAATTGATAGCCTTAAATGAAAAGATTGTTATTTTGGAAAAAGACACCATCATCTCTTTTAGCGTTACTGAATTGGCGCCAAAAGCAAAAGTTTGGATGTATGGACTTTAAAAATATTTTTAAAATTTTGAGTATTGTTGGAACTGTTTTAGGAATCTTTTTTCTGTTGGACGTATTTGTTGGTTTTATATATGATGAACGATACTTGAAATTGCTTATCTTTGACGCTCTGTTCATATCCGTAAATCTTCTTATATGGTTGTTACTTGCTAAACATCAAATAAACTTAAAAATTAAAGAGAGCGTTTTAACTGTAAATTTATTATGGATTTTATTGGGAATTGCCGGAGCCATTCCTTTGGCTCTCTATTCCGACATTTCATTTTCATCAGCCGTGTTTGAGGCTATAAGCGGATTTACTACAACGGGAGCGACTGTTTATGGGGATTTGGAGTCGCTGCCCTTTATGCTTTTGTTTCATCGCTCTTTGACGCATTGGATTGGTGGCATGGGAATCATCGTTCTTGGCGTTGGATTGCTGTCGATTATCAATCCGACTGGCAGTCTTAGCTTGTTTAAAGCCGAATCTACGGGTATTTCCATGGAAAAACTCACTCCCAAGATAAAGCATACCGCATTGAGTTTATGGGGCGTTTACGTAATTTTAACCATTGTGGACATGACGCTTTTAAAGCTTTTTGGAATGAATTGGTTTGATGCGATAAATCATGCTTTTTCCACAATTTCCACGGGTGGCTTTTCTACAAAAAATAATTCAATCGCTTATTTTAACAATGATGGCGTTATTTGGGTTACGACTATATTCATGATGCTCGCAGCCACTAATTTCTTGGCTCATTTAAAATTTTTTTATTATAACGACGCAAGTGGATATAAGAGCGAAGAGTTTAAATGGTTTGTAATTATATTTTTATTTTTGGGTTCCATGTTGACAATCGTTCATGTCGACGTGAGCGGAGATACTTTTTACGATGCGGCAAAACACTCTTTTTTTACAATCTCCTCCGTTATGACGACGACGGGGTTCGCAACTGTAAATTACGCCTCATGGAGCCATACCGCGATTGGAGTCGTGTTTGTCGCCATGCTTATTGGTGGAAACGCGGGTTCAACCGCCGGTGGCATGAAAGTCATACGCTACGTGGTGATTGTAAAAACCATCTTATCGGAACTCAAAAGAATCATTCATCCAAACGCATTCATATCTGTTTTTGTCGACGGGATAAAGTTGAAAAACACTATCATCTCCTCAACGTTTGTTTTTTTCTTTTTATACGTACTGACAACTATAATTGTCACTTTATACATTTACTCCAAAGGATTGGACGCCATGACTTCCATATCTGGCGCAATAGCGATAGTTGGCAATATAGGACCCGGATTTTCTCTCGTGGGTCCAGAAGACAACTTTAATTTTTTTAACGACTTTGACAAAATAGTTTTGTCCATAGCGATGATTATTGGAAGATTGGAATTTTATACCGTCTTTGTACTTTTTAGCGCCTCTTTTTGGAAAAAATTTTAGATATTACGCTTGAATTTTATGAGATATAAAAGTATAAATAAGATAAAATAGACAATTAGTTATTAATTATTAAGGAAATCTATGTTTGAAGTAGTTATCGGTCTTGAAGTCCATGTACAATTAAACACAAAAACGAAGCTTTTTTGCTCGTGCCCTACGAGCTTTAATCATAAGCAAAATACGAACACTTGTCCTACTTGTTTAGCTCTTCCCGGCGCGCTTCCAGTATTAAACAAAGAAGTTCTTCATAAATCAATCATGTTGGGTGCCGCCATTGACGCTACGATAAACAAGGCGTCATATTTTGATAGAAAATCTTACTTTTATCCAGATAGCCCTAGCGCGTATCAAATTACTCAGTTATACACTCCCGTTGTTGAACATGGAAAACTTCAAATTGATTTTGAAGATGGAACCAGTAAAATTATTCGTATAAACCGCGCGCATATTGAAGCTGACGCTGGAAAAAACATCCATGACGGCGATATATCCAAGGTAGATTTAAATCGCGCAGGAACGCCACTTTTGGAGATAGTTTCGGAACCTGACATGAGAAGCGCCGAAGACGCGATTCTTTATCTCAAAAAGCTGCACTCGATTATCCGTTATTTAGATATTGGCGACGCCAACATGCAAGAGGGCTCATTTCGCGTTGACGTAAACGTTTCCATAAGACCAAAAGGCGATGAAAAACTTTATACAAGAGTGGAAATTAAAAATATCAACTCGTTTAAGTTTATAGAAAAAGCGATTGAGCTAGAAGTCGCTCGCCAAAGCGAAGCTTGGGAAGATGGTTTGTACGATAAAGAAATTTGTCAAGAAACACGCCTTTTTGACCAAACAAAACAGGAAACTCGTTCAATGCGAGGAAAAGAAGAAGCGGCTGATTATCGTTACTTTCCTGAGCCAGACTTGCTCAAAGCGGTCGTTACAGACGAAATGTTGGAAAAGTATTCTAAAATTCCTGAACTGCCAGATCAAAAGAAAGCTAGATTCGTTAAAGACTATGGACTCAACGAATATAACGCGGGCGTAATTACCTCGTTAGTTGAAATGGCGCACTTCTTTGAGACTATGATGAATGAAGGAATCAGTGGCAAAAACGCGACCACATGGCTCACGGTTGAACTTCTTGGTCGTTTAAAAGGCGAGATGAATATCATGAACTCGCCAGTAGACGCTAAAAAATTGGGTTTTTTGGTAAAACGCATAGAAGATACGACAATTAGTGGCAAAGCCGCCAAAGAAGTTCTTGACTATTTGATGGAAAACGACACTGACGTTGATACTGCGATTGATAAACTTGGGCTAAAACAAGTTACGGACACAGGAGCTTTAGAAGCTATGTGTGACGACATTATGAAGGCAAATCTTGATAAAGTTGAACAATACAGAGCTGGTAAAGAGAAGCTTTTTGGATTTTTTGTTGGACAAGTCATGAAAGCGTCAAAAGGGAGCGCAAATCCACAGGTAATAAATGAAATGTTAAAAGCTAAGCTGGGCTAAATGAATTTTTTTAAGCGTTTTATTGTTGATAGCGCTTATGCCATTCAAACGGCAAAGGCTTATCAAAAGAAAAAGCGTTTTTTTTACAATATTCTAGAAAATGACGAGAATAAATATAAGAAGTATTTTGACTTAAGTATGATGTTGTTGATATTTATCAGCATTACCATTTTAATTAGAGAAGTGAAGCATGATTTACCTTATCATCTTGTCTATTTCAATAGTTACGTAATCTCGATAATATTTTTTGTTGAATATTTACTTAGATTATGGGTTCATGGCAGTGTTTCTCAAGCAGTAATTAAAAGATATGAACATGATTCTTATTTAGGAAGAAGTTTTAATCTATCCAAAGCTTTGAGAAATATTATCAATTCCAAACTCTCTTATGTATTTTCCATTCGCGCCATTATTGATTTGCTGGCGGTGCTACCATTTTTTCATGAGCTTCGATTACTGAGGGTTTTTATATTATTTAGAGTATTTAAGTTATTTCGCTACACAAAAAGTTTTCAAGCCCTTGCGTCTGTTTTAGCTACTAAAAAGTTTGAATTTATAACGTTGGCCATGTTTTCATCGATCGTTATTTTTGTTTCATCCATACTCATATACGTAATGGAGGCAAATAATCCAAAGTCCCCAATTAACACATTATACGAAGCTGTTTATTGGTCCATTGTAACTATCTCAACGGTTGGATACGGTGATATCACTCCTATAACGGATGAGGGTAGATTCGTAGCCATGTTGGTTATCTTCGCGGGCATATCGGTTTTAGCCTTTACTACGTCTTTATTCGTATCCGCTTTTACAGAAAAATTGGATGAAATTAGAGAAATGAAAACCGTTGAAGACATATCTAAAATAAAGAAATTTCATCTTATCTGTGGTTATGAAGAAGTTGCTAAAGAAGTCGCTCACTCTTTAAGCAAAAAACATAAAAACGTTATCGTTCTAGATGAAAACATGGCTAACGTGATTCAGGCGAAAAGCGATGGTTTTATGGCTATAAATTATGATCCAGGTAGCGTTGAAAGTTATGCGAAGTTGCATATCGACATCAATTCGCAAGTTGAGTCGGTTTTATGTTTAAAGCAAAATGACGTAGAAAACGTATACACCGCGCTCACGGTTAGATCGATTAATAAAGAGATTAACATATTGTCAATTTTAGTTAATGAATCAAATCGTAAAAAGCTTGAGTACGCAGGCATCAATGAAATAATTTATCCTCAAGAATTAGTGGGTATGATAGTAAAAGAGCTAGTTGGTCAGCCAGTCGCGTTTGAGGCAATCCATGAATTAAGAAGTGACGAGTCTAATATTACAATTGATGAAATTGTAATTACAGAAAGAATATTGCAGCATTATTCAATGATAGGGGAATTGGAGCATAAAAGATATAGAGTGATTATTTTAGGTTTATACAAAAACAAGAGTAAAAGTTTTTATTTTAATCCTTTAGATGAAACGTTTTTAGAAGAGGGCGATTATTTGTTGGCAATAGGAAATAAAGTATTTATAAAAGAGTTTGAATCTAGTCTTCATAAAAAGAGTCATGAATGAAAAATACGACGGCGTTTGTCTTTGGTTTTAATAATTACGCTTCAGAAATTATTGATAACGTAATACATGAATACGATAACGTGCATATTTATTCTTTGGAAATGGAAGATACTAAAAACACAAAGTATAATATTGAGAGTTTTGATTTAGGCGACGAATGGTCTGAAATCAAACAGTTGATGATTTCGAAAAATCATGTCGCTTTTTGCACGTTGGAAGATGACGCTCAAAATATATTTTTGACTATATCGTTAAGAGCGAGTTTTCAAGATTTGGTTATAGTGTCGTTGGCAAAAAATAAGGAGAGTTCAAATAAACTTGAAATGGCAGGCGCGAATAAAGTGATTCCAATTGTGCAAAATACCGCGGACATTATTTCAAATATGCTCTCCAAACCAATCGCGACGAAGGTTCTTCATAACGTTTTGTATGAAAAAAGCGATCTTAAAATCGCTCAGATCGTGATAGAAAATGAAGAATATTTTCACGGAGAATTTCCTGCGGATATTGATTGGAGTCGCTATAAAGGCATCATCGTCATATCGGTCATGTCAGAAAATTTGAGTAGAGAGTTTATATATTCAGTAAAATCCAAACATAAAGTTCTACGAAATGGAGATACTTTGGTGGTGGCTGGTTATGAAAACGACCTTGTAGAGTTTGAACAATTAATAGGAGGTAAACGATATGTCAATTGGGGTAATTGGAGCAGGTAAATGGGGCTCTGCTTTAGCTTTTGCGTTTAGTGAAAAAAATGATGTTTTAATAACGTCGAGAACCCCCAGAAACATTAAAAACTTTGTTTCTTTGGAAAAAATCCTTGAGTGCGAATATTTAATAATTGCAATACCCGCGCAACAAATTTCAGCTTGGTTAGATGAATATTTTGTTTTTAAGGGACAAAAAATATTGGTGGTGTCAAAGGGAATAGAGGCGTCAACTGGAAGATTTTTAAATGAAATATATTCAAAGCATGTACCGAATGAAAACATAGCTTTTCTTTCTGGTCCCTCTTTTGCCGTGGAAGTGATGAAGTCTCTACCCACCGCGTTGGTCGTGAATTCTACAAATCAAGAGCTTAGTTTGGAATTTACGTCTCTTTTCCCCTCGTTTATTAAATCTTACACGTCAACCGACGTCGTCGGCGCGGAAGTGGCGGGCGCTTATAAAAACGTTATCGCGATTGCCGCTGGAATATGTGAGGGATTGGGTCTTGGAAACAACGCCGCCGCCGCTTTGATATCTAGGGGTTTGGTTGAGATGCAACGTTTTGGTTTGTCTTATGGAGCAAGAGAAGACACTTTTACGGGTTTAGGCGGAGCGGGAGATCTGTTTTTAACGGCTTCGTCTAGCATGAGTAGAAATTTCCGCGTTGGTTTAGGTCTCGCCAAAGGCCAATCGCAAGAAGAAATTTTGAATGATTTGGGAGAAGTCGCGGAGGGAATTGGGACCTCTTACGCTCTGCATGAAATATCATTGAAAAAAAGTTTATATCTCCCGATAGCTAAAGAAGTTTATGAGATGTTAGAGGGAAAAAGTCCAAAAGAGAGTTTGAGAGATTTACTTTCAAAATAAAACATTAACAAAAAAAGGTGCTCATGCAAACTCTAAAACAACTGCGTTCAGGCGAATTAAAAGGTATTAAAGAGCTTAGACTTTCTGAAAATTTAAGCTCTTTTCCGATGGAAATCTTAGACTTGGCGGAGAGTCTGGAAATTTTGGATCTTAGCGGAAATAAACTTTCAGATATTCCCCAAGAGATAAGAAAGTTGAAAAAGTTAAAAATAGCGTTTTTTTCCAACAATAGTTTCACAAAACTTCCTTCCGCTTTTAAAGAGTGCTCAAATCTTTACATGCTTGGGTTTAAAGCCAATCAAATTGACGCTTTTGACGAAGACATATTGCCTTTAAGCGTTAGTTGGCTCATTTTAACGGATAATAAACTGACAAAGTTGCCTTTTTCGATGGGTAAATTAGCAAGATTGCAAAAATTCGCAGTGGCCGGCAATAGACTCACTCAACTGCCAGAGACCATGAAGGAGTGCAAAAATTTAGAGCTGATTCGTTTATCGGCCAATAATTTAGAGGAGATTCCGTCTTGGTTGTTGCAACTTCCAAAGTTGTCGTGGCTCGCGTTTTCCGGTAATCCATGCTCAAGAAGCGGAGAAGTCGATTTTAAAAAAATGGGACATGACGATTTGGATGTTTGCGAACTGTTGGGCGAGGGCGCGTCGGGTATGATATACAAGGCTTATTCAAAAGGGTTGCAACGCCATGTCGCGTTAAAGCTTTTTAAAGGTTCCATTACAAGCGACGGTTACGCAAAAGACGAGATGAACGCTTGTATGAGAGTAGGGGAACATCCAAATCTTATCAAGGTATTGGCAAAAATAGAAGAAGATGAGAAATTAGGACTTATTTTAGAATTTATTTCTCAAAACTATTCCAATCTTGGAAATCCCCCAAATTTTCAAACTTGCACAAGAGATACGTATGACAAGGAGTTTAGCGTTGACGCAATTGCGTCAGTGGCAAGATCAATATCTTCAGTCGCTACGCACTTGCACGCTAGAAATATAATGCATGGCGATTTATACGCGCATAATATTTTGATAAACGGCGAGAACGCTTGTTATTTAGGCGACTTTGGCGCAGCTAGTTTTTATGATGAAACAAATAGTGGATATGAAAAAATAGAAGTGAGGGCGTTCGCTTGTTTACTCGATGATCTACTCTCTCGTTGCATATCTAAAAATGAGAAGGAATATGACTCTCTTTGTGAACTCCGCGACAAATGCATGGACGTTGACGTAGAGAGGAGACCTTTGTTTTTTCAAATTGAGCTTTTTTTACAATGAAAGAGCGTAATGAAAATATAATAAAAATAGGTCTGGCGCTCTTCGTAGGTCTTTTTACGTTCATAATTTCCAGTGCAGTATTTAACATGCAGCAGAGTTCTCTTTTAGGAACTATAGCGCTTTTGGTGACTTTGTGGACAAACGAGGGCTTGTCTTTAGCCGTCGTCTCTTTACTTCCTATCATACTCTTTCCCGCGCTTGGCGTACTAACGACAAAAGCGACTTCAGTAAATTACTCTCATCCCATTATATTTTTGTTTTTTGGTGGATTTTTACTTGCCATCGCGGTTGAAAAAACATTATTGCATAGGTACATAGCGGATAAGGTTTTAAATTTATTTCCAAATACGGTGAGAGGAATGATATTTTCTTTAAGCCTGACGTCTGGTTTGCTGAGCTCAATTTTGTCAAATACGACGACGACGCTTTTACTAATGCCTATAGCGCTTTTTCTAACTACTGACGTTAAATTAAAAATGAGATTCGCTCTTGCAATCGCTTATGGCGCGAGCGTCGGTGGTATCTTGACTCCGATTGGAACGCCTCCAAACTTAATATTGCTTGGAGTCATGAACGATCATGGAATGGAGATGATACCGTTTCTTCAATGGGTTTGGATGGTTGCCCCATTGTCTTTTCTTATGTTGGTCGCAGTGAGTTTTTTGCTTAGTTTCGGAGTTGGCAATAGTTCCATAAAACGAGAAAAACATAATAGCGATTTGGATAAAAATCAAAAAAAAGTTTTCTATATTCTTTCGTTCTTAGTTTTGCTTCTTCTTGTAAACGCGCCTATAAAACCTTATTGGAATGGTTTGGGGTTGAGTGAAGCGGCTATCCTTTTGGGCACTGGATTACTTCTTTTTACTCCTCTGCTTAACATACTAAATTGGAGTGAAGACAGTAGTAAAATACCTTATCAAATTATGTTTTTGTTTGGAGCTGGTTTTTCCATCGCAAAAGCGTTTAGCTCTACCGGACTTGCGGATGAAGTCGCGTCATATCTCTTGAGTATGACGGAGTTGCCACCGATTCTTCTACTTTTTGGAGTCGCCACTCTCATAACTTTTACAACGGAAATTACGTCCAATACGGCGCTGATTTCGATAATGCTTCCCGTAATTTATTCAGTAACGGAGCGTTCTGGCATAAACGCAACGTTGTTTATGATGGTGGCGACTTTGTGCGCAAGTTACGCCTTTATGCTACCTATCGCGACGCCGCCAAACGCAATCGCGATGAGCAGTGGAGCGGTCAAGATAAAAAGCATGCTTCGCTACGGTTTTATGTTAAATCTTATCGGGATATTTTTAATCGTCCTGATAGCGGAGTTTTTTTGGAAAGGTATATTTTAGTTTCTTTAGATAAAATTTTATAAAAAGGGTAAATATGATAGTTCACATAGTAATGTTTAAATTCAAAGTTGAAAACAGAGTTAAAAACCTAAAGATGGTTGAAGAGCGCTTAAACTCGCTGGTTGAAAAAATAGACGTTCTAAAATTTATGGAAGTTGGCGTTGATTTTAATGGTTCGGAGAGGGCTTTTGATTTATCTCTTTACAGTACTTTTGAGACCATAGAAGATTTAAAGGCATACGACGTTCATGAAGAACATTTGGAAGTTGTAAAACTAATCAAAGAAGTTACAACTGAATCCAAAGTCGTTGATTACGTAAGGACGCTTGTTTAAAAGTGTCCCTGAGGATCTGAATCACTAAAGTGTTCCCATTTTAGTTTAGCTCCGCCCAGTACATGGAAGTGAAGGTGTTTTATCTCTTGACCACCATTATCGCCTATGTTTGTGATAACCCTATAGCCACTTTTGTTTATATGGACTTCTTTTGAGACGTCTTGGATAAACTCCGTCATTTTTTGCATCATAGAGCCATCTACTTCATTGAAACTATCAATATGAACTTTAGGTATGACGAGTATATGCACGGGCGCTTTGGGGTTTATGTCATGAAACGCTAAAAATTCGTCATTCTCAAGTATTACGTTTGCTGGAATCTCTTTATTGACTATTTTGCAGAATAAACACATCTTAATCTCCTTATTTTCGTTTAATTATATCACATTATTAATGCGATGAAGCTATTTATAAATTATATTTGACTATAATCCATTTCACTATGAGTTATGAAATTTGTAAAATTAGGAGCTCTATTTGAAAGAGTGGTATGATGCGATACATGAAGCGCAGAATGTTGAAAAACTAGAAGAAATTCGTATTTTAGTGTTTGGAAAAAAAGGCGTTTTAGCGGCAGAGTTTGTCAAAATGAAAAATGCTTCTAATGAAGAAAAGGCAGAAATAGCTAAAGATTTAAACAATCATAAAACTACTTTAATGAATGAGTTTACGGCCAGAAAAATAGTATTGCAAACCTTGGAACTTCAAGAGGCAATGAAAGCTGAGTCGATAGACGTATCCTTGTTTAGCTCATCAAGTCAGAGCGGAGCTCTTCATCCCGTCATGGAAACTATGGATAAGATTGTAGAGTATTTTAACTCAATGAATTTTGCGGTGAAAACTGGAAAAATGGTTGAAGACGATTTTAACAACTTTGAAGCGCTCAATCTTCCAAAATACCATCCCGCTCGCGATATGCAAGATACTTTTTACTTCAAAGATGAAATGCTCTTGCGCACGCATACGTCGCCTGTTCAAATTAGAACTATGATGAACTCTAAGCCACCTATTCGCATGATAGCTCCAGGCGCGGTTTTTAGACGCGATTACGACATCACTCACACGCCAATGTTTCACCAAGTGGAAGGATTGTTGGTTGATGAAGAGGGTAAAGTTTCCTTTGCAAACTTAAAATACATTTTAGAAGACTTTTTGAAATATATGTTTGGAGAAGTTGAAGTGCGTTTTCGTCCATCTTTTTTCCCTTTTACGGAGCCTTCCGCCGAAGTCGACATTTCATGCGTCTTTTGCAAAGGGGAAGGCTGTAGGGTTTGTTCAAAAACTGGTTGGTTGGAAGTTTTGGGTTGTGGCATCGTAGATCCAAACGTTTTTGAAGCCGTGAAGTATAAAAACGTTAGTGGATACGCCTTTGGGTTAGGAGTCGAAAGATTCGCTATGCTCATTCACCAAATAGGAGATCTTCGCTCTTTGTTTGAGGGAGATATAAAGTTATTGGAGCAGTTTCGATGATAGTAACTAGATCGTGGTTAAATGAGTGGATAGACCTTCGTGGCATATCTACGGACGAGATTGCCAAAACTTTTAACTCAATAGGTTTAGAAGTAGACAGAATTTTAAAATACAGAGTTCCAGCTAAAATAGTCTTTGGCAAAGTTTTGGAGTGTGAAAAGCATCCAGAGGCGGATAAACTCAACATATGTCAAGTCGACATCGGCACTAGCACTCGCCAAATAGTTTGCGGCGCTTCGAACGTAAGAGTTGGCTTAAACGTAATAGTCGCTACCATAGGGGCCGTTATGCCAAATGGCATGGTTATAAAGCCCGTTAAGCTCCGCGGCGTTGAGTCCGAGGGGATGATATGTTCCGCTTCGGAAGTTGGATTAGCGGACGCGCAAAGCGGCATACTTGAACTCGACGATAGCGTTGGCTCATTTACTTTGGGTCAAGAAGTTAGTGAGAATGAAATTCTAAATGACGATTTGATAGAGTTGGAATTGACTGCAAATAGGGGCGACTGTCTCAGCGTGAGAGGAGTCGCTCGCGACCTTAGCGCGGCGTTTGACAGACCAATAAAAGAGTATAACTATACCGACAATGATGAAAAACGCGGCATTGGAAGAATTTTAAGTCTTTCTCATGAAAAAGATTTTGACGTTAGTCTTTGCTATAAGGCTCTTGAGTTGAAAGGATTAACGTTACCTTTGGTTGTAAAGTTAAGACTCGCTCAACTTGAAGAATCAAGAGATAGTAAAATCGAATCCATCATGCTTTACGTTACTCATGCGAGTGGCGTTGTTTTGAGGGCGTATAACCATAGTTTCTTTTGCGACGCAGCTGATAAGACCATGGCTAAAATTGTTTTAAAAGAAGACGATAATGGCTATGCCTGCGTAAAAGGACAAAAAAAAGCCTCCACGATTGGAATCATTCAATCTAGCGAATCTACGGTGATTAACGACGAGGGAACTATTTTACTAGAAGCTAGTTATATCCCACCAGATATAATTTCTAAAAAAATGGCAAAAAATAAAATAGAATCCGGTCCAATATTTTATAAATCCTCAAGAGGCACAGAACCTGAACTTAGCGGTGGATTGTCTTATTGCATCGATTTTATAGAATCACATTCAGAATCATCAACTTTTGGTGGAAACATTAAACTTTCAAATAGTTATAGAGATAAAATAGTCATTGTTAAAAAGCATGAAATTGATGACATTATTGGCGCGGTCATAGACAAAGTGGTCGTCTCAAAAATTTTGCATAATTTAGGCTTCGACATATCAAAATCGTCAGCTGACAATTTTATTATTTCCGTGCCTCAATTTCGTCATGACATATTAAACAAACAGGACATTATTGAAGAGATAGTTAGAATGGTTGGAATAGACAACATCCCATCAAAACCTTTTGTTTTAACGGAAGCCAATAGACTTGAAGATGATTATTTCAGTTATAAAAAACGCACCATATTTAGACGTCGTTGCGCTCAAAGTGGTTTTTTTGAAACTGTGCATTTCGTTTTTGATGAGAAAAAAACATTAAACGCCTATGGATTTGAAACAACCAAAAGCGAGTTGGAGTTGTTGAATCCTATCGTCAAAACTTTAGACACTTTAAGACCAACTCTCTTAACTGGACTTCTAAAAGCCGCTTCTTCTAACGTTAAAAATGGATATTCGTCAGTTAAACTTTTTGAAATTGGTTCGGTATTTTCTCCAACTAGAGAAGAAACGTTGAAAATGGCTATGATTTTTAGTGGAGACGCTGAAGCGGAGACTCTTTCAAATTCGGGTAAGCCTAAAAAAATCGATTTTGCGCATTTTACTCAAAAGATTTCTGACATTGTTGGCAACGTTGAACTTAAACAGTATGAAACCGCGCACTCTTTATCGCATACGTATCAATCCGCTCAGATTTTAATCTCTGGCGAAGTGATTGGAGAACTTTTTCGCGTCCATCCGGAAGTTGAAAAAGATTATGACTTAAACAACGCGTTTATGTGTGAATTGGAGTTTGACAAAATTCCATATCATCTAAAAACGGCGCGCCAATCTTCAAAATATCAAGCGTCTTTTAGAGACTTAAGCATAATTATGCCAAAAGACATGAGTTATGAAACGGTGAAGAACGTCATATCCGAAAACGCTACGGATGAGCTTATTCGTTTTTATCCCGTTGACAAATATAGCGACGAGTTTTTAGGCGAGAATATGAGTTTGTCATTGCGTTTTGTTCTTCAATCGATAGAGAAAACTTTGGAAGAGGATGATATCGCCACGTCCATGGACGCGATACTAAACGCGTTAAATAGTAAGTTAGGCGTTGGACTAAGATGAGCAGGGTTATAGTTTCTTCCGCGAATTCTTTTTCACTGCGAGTAAGTGAAATCGCGCCGGACAAGTCCATCTCTCATCGAAGCGTCATGTTCGCTATGTTGGCGTCGGGAACAAGTGAGATAAGCAACTTTTTAAGAGCTGAGGACACTCTAAATTCTCTCAATATTGTTAAAAACCTTGGCGCCGTCATAGAAGACGATGGAACGATAATAAAAATATCTTCAAATGGCCTCAAAGAGAGTTCCGAAATTTTGGATTGTGGCAACTCTGGAACGGGAATGAGACTGTTTTGTGGACTTTTAAGTTCTGCCGATGGACATTTTGTTTTGACAGGCGACGAATATTTACGTAGACGCCCTATGAAGAGGGTAACTTTGCCGCTTCGCGACATTGGCGCTAAACTCGACGGGAGAGACGGTGGAGAATTAGCTCCTTTATCCATTCGCGGAGCGTCGTTAAAAGCGTTCAATTATGAGAGTAAAATTGCGTCGGCTCAGGTTAAAAGCGCCATGATATTAGCCGCGTTGCGAGCTGATGGCGTTTGCACTTACGTAGAACCAGAACTTTCTCGCGATCATACGGAAAGAATGTTGATGGGAATGGGCGCAAATATAAAAGTTGACAAGCTAAAAACTACGATAACCCCGATGGAAGGTTTGCTTTCTCCTTTAATCATTAAAATTCCGGCCGATCCGTCAAGCGCGTTTTTTTTCGCCGTTGCCGCTTCCATAGTGCCAAATTCTAACATCGTTTTGGAAGGAATAACGCTTAATCCAACTAGAATTGAAGCGTTTAAGGCGCTTGAGCGAATGGGCGCGAACATTACTTATGAAGTTGTTGATAATAAGTACGAGCCCATAGGCAATATTAGCGTTAAATATGCGCCTTTAAAAGCCATAGTTGTCGATGAAAACATATCTTGGTTAATTGATGAATTGCCAGCGCTCTCTATAGCGTTTGCATGCGCCCAAGGTGAAAGCGTTGTCAAAAACGCACAAGAATTAAGAGTAAAAGAGTCTGATAGAATTAGCGTCGTAGTCGCAGGTCTTCGCGCTTGTGGCATAGAAGTGGACGAGTATGAAGATGGGTACAAAGTAGTTGGCGGGGAGCTGAAAAAGGGTGTCGTTGATAGCGATGGCGACCATAGAATAGCTATGAGCTTTATAATTGCAGGCCTCAAATGTGGAATGGAAGTCAATGATTTAGATTGCATTAATACGTCTTTTCCAAACTTTTTTGAGCTATTGCAAAAGATTACAAAAGTGGAGTTAAGTTAAACGATGAAGATTGAACTAGCGGAAAATTATGGTTTTTGTTTTGGAGTTAAACGCGCGATTAAGATAGCTGAAGAGAATAAAAACGCCTCCACTTACGGACCTCTGATACACAATTCTAAAGAAATACAAAGACTTGAAAAAGATTTTAAAGTTGGTTTAACTGAAGACTTTAGAACTTTCAATAGCGGAGATAAAGCCATCGTCCGAACGCACGGCATACCAAAAAATGAACTTGCGGAGTTGATAGAACGAAAGGTTGACGTCGTCGACGCGACATGCCCATACGTAACAAAGCCTCAACAAATTTGTCAAGAGATGAGCGAGGCGGGATATGACATTCTAATATTTGGCGACGTTAGTCATCCTGAGATTAAGGGCGTTAAAAGTTACGCCACTTATGGAGCGAGGGTCGTTACGTCGGTAAAAGAGTTGGATGGACTAAAGTTTAGCGATAAAATAGCTCTTGTAGCTCAAACGACTAGAAAAGTTGAAGACTATATGGAAATCGCAAACTATTTGATACCAAAGCATAAAGAAGTCAGAGTCTTTAACACCATATGCAACGCGACCTTTGAGAATCAAGACGCGATTAGAAAACTTTCTAAAAAATCTGACGTCATGATTATTATAGGTGGAAAAAATTCGTCTAATACAAAACAACTTTTTAGCATATCTCATGATTGTTGTGAAAATAGTTATCACATTGAAGATGAAAATGATTTAGATTTTTCATGGTTTAATCAAAAAGAATTTTGTGGCATAAGCGCAGGCGCTTCAACTCCCGACTGGATTATACAAAACGTCATTAATTCTATAGAAAAAAATGTTAACAAATAACTCCATCTTAGCTCTTTAAAGAACGTAAGTTCTCAATTTGTCTATTTTAATGTCAATATAATTATTTTTTAGATACAATCACGACAATTTTTATGTAACAAGAGGATAGGTAATGGCGTTCGATAACGAATCATTTGAGGAAGAAGAAAATTTTGCAGAGATGTTTGCTGCTAGTGAAAAGAAACAAGAAACAAGCCGTATAGTAGAGGGTGAAATTGTTGAAATTCAGGAAGATGAAGACAGAGCATTAGTTGGCGTAGGTGATAAACTAGAAGGTATTTTAAGTTTAGATGAAATCCGTGGTGAAGATGGAGTTCTTACTTTTGGTATTGGTGATAAAATAAACGTAATGGTAACTGGATACTACAATGAGCGTCCTAAAATATCATATAGAAAGGTTCTAGAGCAACAAAAAACTATAGATTTTATTGCTTTGCACAAAGATGATTTTGAAGAGTTGACTATTGAAGGTATGATTACTAAGAAAAATCGTGGTGGGTACGTTGTCGAAGCTGACGACGTAACTTTTTTCATGCCTCGTTCACTGGCCGCTTTTAAAGACACTGACGAAGTTGTGGGTCGTAAAATCAAAGCGCAAGTTGTGAAAATTGATGAAGCTGAGAATTCAATTATTCTTTCTCGCCGTAAACTTTTCAATGAAGAGCGCAAGAAGAAAAAAGAAATAATAGATCAATTAATGGCGGACGACGTTATCGTTGAAGGCGCTATTAAAAAGATAACTAGTTATGGCATGTTTGTAGACGTTGGTGGAGTTGATGGTTTAGTACACTACAACGAAATCAGCTATAAAGGCCCAGTTAACCCATCTAAACTTTACAAAGAAGGTGACATAGTAACCGTTAAAGCGATATCATACGATAAAGACAAGCGTCATCTTTCATTATCCATTAAAGCTGTTATGGCTGATCCATGGGCTGAAGTAGAGAGTGAATTAGATGAAGGCGACACTATTACCGTTACAGTTTCAAACATTGAAGCGTATGGGGTATTTGTTGATCTTGGTAACGATATTGAAGGTTTCTTACATATTTCCGAGATTACATGGGACAAAAACGTTAAAAATCCTAATGACTATTTAACTGTGGGTGAAGAAATTGACGTTGAAGTAATTGAAATTAATTCTAAAACTCACAAGCTTCGCGTTTCACTAAAAAGACTTTTAGCTAAACCATTTGATGAATTTATGAAAAATCACAAAGAAGGCGACGTAGTTACAGGAACCGTTACTTCTCTTACCGATTTTGGGGCGTTTGTTCGCATCGCTGGCGTTGAAGGCCTTTTACATAATCAAGATATATCTTGGGATAAAAATATAAAATGCAAAGACGTATTAAAAACAGGTGAAGAAGTTGAAGTTAAGATTGCTAAAATCAATACCGAAGATCAAAAGATTTCATTAAACCGTAAAACTCTTTTAGAATCTCCTATTGACAAGTTTGCAACTACTCATAACAATAATTCAATTGTCACTGGTACTATTCGCGATATTAAAGATTTCGGCGTATTTGTTTCATTGGAAGATGGCGTTGACGCGCTTATTCGCGATGAAGATTTATCTCCACTTGTAAAAGACGAGTTGGAAGTTGGTCAGTCGATAGAAGCTGCAATTGCAGTAATTGACACAAAAAGAGATCGCATTAGATTATCTGTTAAAAAATTAGATTATATCAAAAATCAAGCAATCCTTGATGAGATAAATGATAATGAATCACACTCTTTAGGCGATTTGATTAAAGATAAATTCAAATAAAGCATTTTTTATATAAATGCAAAAGATTTTAAAGTGGTTTGCTCCTATCTTAGCGTTAGGAGTGGCTCTCTTTTTAATCTTTTTTTTTATATCTATTAACTCATCCGTTAACCTTGGAAGCAATGAGCCTCTTTCACTTGAAAGTAATATAACCCAAATAAAAATAGATGAAATCTGGATTAATCATTTTTCTCAAACTGAAAGATTAGGATTTTCATATCCTGTTAATGAGGTCTACATTAAAATAGACTTAAATGAAAAAATAAATAAAACCATTATTTACAAACTGTCAGCCACTCTTTTAGATCCCTATCAACTTTTTTGTTTGAAAGAAGAGTTAAAGCGTCATAAGCTAAAATTTTATTTAAAGCAAGATAAAAAAGGAATGGATTTATTTATTTATTCGAAAGACGTAAATAAATTAAATTCTTTGGTTGAGATACTAAAGAATTATCAAATATCGGCAAGTGTAAAGCCGTACAAAGAGGAATATTAAATGCAAAAATATACAGTGGTAGTTTGTGACCATATTCATGAATCTGGTCTTAAAATGCTTGAAGACGATGAAAATATAAATTTCATAATGGCGGCGGACGTTGATAAAACTGAGCTAGTTGAGAAGATAATTCCTTTAGCCGACGTTGCCATAACAAGAAGTTCAACTGACGTTGACGAAAAATTTATCGCTAACGCTAAAAATATGAAAGCGATTGTTCGAGCAGGCGTTGGCGTTGACAACGTTGATATTCCCGGGTGTTCAAAAGAGGGCATCATTGTGATGAACGTGCCTACCGCTAACACAATTGCCGCTGTTGAACTTACAATGGCTCATATGCTTTCATGCATGAGAATGTTTCCGTACTCTCATAATGACCTTAAAAACGATAGAATTTGGAAACGTGAGAAATGGTATGGTTATGAGTTATGCGGTAAAAAACTTGGAGTAATCGGTTTTGGCAATATCGGTTCTCGCGTCGCTAAACGCGCGGCCTCTTTTGAGATGGACATTGTAGCGTACGACCCGTACATTCATCCTACAAAAGTTACCGATTTAGACATGACGTATACTAAAAATTTTCAAGATATATTGGACTGTGACGTTATTACAATTCATACGCCTAAAAATAAAGAAACTATCAACATGATTGATAAAGAAGAAATAAGCAAAATGAAAGACGGCGTAGTGTTGATAAATTGCGCTAGAGGTGGACTTTATAACGAAGAGGCGCTGTTTGACGCTTTGAAAAGTAAAAAAGTTCGTTTTGCCGGCATAGACGTTTTTGTTAAAGAACCAGCTACGGATAACCCTTTATTGGACCTAGACAATATCACGGTTTCTCCTCACTTAGGCGCAAACACTTATGAATCTCAGTTCAATATTGGAACTCAAGCGGCCGAAAACGCCATATCGGCTGCAAAAGGAATCGCATATCCACATGCTATGAATTTACCAATTGACGAGAGTAAAATACCGGTATTCGTTAAGCCATTTTTAGAGATGGGACAAAAAATTGGCTTTTTAGCTTCTCAAATCAATAAATCTCAAATCATTGCCATCAAAGTAAGCGGGCAGGGTGAAATTTCTCAATACGTAGAGTCGCTTTCCACGTTTGTGGCGGTAGGCGCCATGAGCGAAGCAAGCGGCGACACTATCAATTACGTTAACGCGGAATTTATCGCAAAGGAAAAAGGGATAAAAATAGATTCGGAATCTCTTAATGATTCCGCGGTATTTAAAAACCTAATTACTATTAAACTTACAACGTCCGATGGCACTACAACTATTTCTGGAACTATTTTTGACGACAACGTTCAAAGAATTGTAACGATAGACGGTTTTGAGATAGAATTTGCGCTTAAAGGCAATATGGTTTTCTTTAAAAACAGCGATGTTCCCGGCGTTATCGGAAGCATAGGTTCAACGTTGGCAAAGCATAAAGTAAACATTGCCGACTTCTCTTTGGCGAGAAACAAAAACGCGCAAGCTTTGGCGGTTATCTTAGTGGATGACGCAGTTAATGATGAAACTCTAAAAGAGCTTTCAGAGTTAGAAGCTTGTTTGAGCGTTAATTACGCGAGACTATAGTTTTTGAATTTCTAAATTCCCAAATTTAAATTTGGGAATTTACTTCTTCGTTTTATTTTTTATAATTTGCTAACTTTTCAAGTAGGAATATTTTTTCGTTACGTTTATTTTTTGCGACTTGAAGTTGTAATATTTTTTCTATTTGAGCGGATTGCTTTATGATTACGTCACTCATAGAAGATAATTTTTCTTTGTATCTTCCCTCATAGTTTTCATAAATGGCATCTGCCAAAACCAGTTCTTTTTTCAAAGATAAAATCTCTTCATCGGCGCTTTCTATTTCCGTTCTTACCTTGGCGAGCTCAAGCGCAACGCCTTTTTTCGCCAATAGCGCTTTTGACTGCGTTTCAAGACGATCTATTTTTGATTTTTCAATTTTTGCGCTGTCAATTCCTCCATTAAAGAGATTCCATGTAAGTCTAGCCCCAACCGTATATCCTTTATGCTCAGTCGCGTTTCCTAAAAATGAGTTATCAGCGGTCGCTACTTCTGCAAAAGCTCCTACAGTTGGATAGTAAGCGGCTTGGGACACTTTGAGCATGTCGTTTTTTATCATAAGTCCCGTGGAAGCTTTTTGAACGTCTACGTTGTTTTTCAATATCTCTTCATCGCTTATGGATGGCGCCGCAATGTCTGAGACTGGCGTTGTCACGCTTGTGATTTTTTGGTTGAGTAAAAAACTCAAGTAGTGATAGAGTAGTTTTTTATTGGAGTTAAGCTCAATCAATAATCTATTGATATTGCCTTTTTTAGCTTTTACTTCTAAAAGATCGACTTTTTTAGCATATCCGACTTCAATCATATTTTGCGTTGCGTCTTCCAAAATATTGACGTTATTGAGTATTGTTCTCAAGTGAGTGATCGACTCTTCGAGTAAAGCCATTTCGTAGTAGCTTTTTCTAAGTTGATATATCTTTTCATTTACAACTTGATCTTTTTCTAAAGTTTTCATTTGAGTCATTTTGTTCATAATGTCAGAGTAAGATGAAATTGCGAAACCGGTAAAAAGCGGCATTTCGTATTTGAGTTTGCTTTG
>CALDOC010000240.1 GCA_937914675.1 uncultured Sulfurimonas sp. | reverse complement strand
TTCAAGTTCATCAGGTTCAAGTTCATCAAGTTCAGGTTTTAGCAACTCCAACGATTCCTCATATATAGTTTGTGGAAAAATCACTTATACTGGTGATTATAAAAAAATATCTGGAATTTGCGCTGCGTCAACAAGTGGTTGCGCTTCAGGTTATTCCTCGGTGAGTTCTACATATAGTACTTCTTCAGCATGTAACAGCGCGCTAGATAAATGGATTGCCGCACAGAAAGCTACCTTCTGATTAAGAATGAATATTGAAAGAACTTCTTTTATTGCTTTAACTGTTTTCAGTTTTGCGTTAGGATTTTTCTTATGCGAAAAGTCTACTTCGGAAGTCGCCTTTGATAAAGTTTCAGAACTTCATGTGGCGGCTTCTGAATTTCCACATGAGACTAAACTTGATGATGAAGTCATATGCAATACGACAAAGTTAAAGAGTGAAAAAGAAAAAATTCAAACTTTGACAAAAAAACTTCCACGTCAGTTAGATAAGGCTCGTCTGACGTCTTTTAATGGAGGTGGCGACGATGTTATCTCATTAAGCAAGAAAGTTGATTTAGTTGTTAAAATCCTATCTAACCAAGAAATAGAGAATATTATTTATTCAAATAATATTCTTGACAAAGGAGCGTTGGAAAATGTACAAGATATTAAATCTTTTGCGTCTAAGCTTTCTAAAATTTTAACGAATGAAGAAATAGATTCCGAAATTTTCGTTTCGCAAATTTTATTTACAACGGATTTTAGTGAAATGAGTTCATTGATATATCAGAATGTTTTTTCTGCAATCACCCCTTCGATTTACGCCGTATTTGAAACATCCTCAGCTTCTGTTGAAAATATCGTTGTTAAATGGTTAAGAAATGAAGATAATAAAATAATTTATTTTAACAATTTGAAAATAAATGGTTATGATCAGAAGCACTTTGTAAAACTTTCATCATCCAAAGACTGGGAGGCCGGTGGATATACGGTAACCATATATGAACTGAACGATCTACTTTTGCCCTTGGCAACGGGTAATTTCGCTATTTATGACTCAAACAGACTCTAAATTTGAGTTTGTTATGATGATTTAGTCTGCGTAATCGACTTGGGCGACCTTGTTTCCATCTTGAATAATTTTCACTCTGTCGCCAGCTTTAAAATCTTTTCCCTTGACGACGACGACTATGTTTTCACCATCATCTAGTTTTACCGTCAATTCAGAGCCATTTGCTTTACCGACTTCTTTTCCAGCGTAGTAGCCACCTAATCCCCCACCAAGAGAAGCTAGCGTTGAGCCATTGCCCTTACCAATCGTCGCGCCAACCACCGCGCCAACCAACGCGCCAATAAAAGAACCTTTGCCATCGTCACTGATTACGACGGGTCTATCGTTAAGCACAACTCCAGTACGATAATGTTTCACTTGAGCGTAACTATTTCCATCATACTCTGGACCTTGATTTGTCGCGCAAGCGCTTAACGCCAGTAAAACCACCACCGTCGCACTTGACGCCAAAATTTTATTTATCATCATTTTTCCACCTTCCTTTGATTTTATGATTTCAAGCGACTCTTCATCATACGCATACTTCATATGGAAAGTATATCCTATTTACATAAAACTCTCAAATTTCAGTAAACATAAAAAACCACATCATCAAAGTTATTGTCCACCTTTGAACTATTCTTTGTAGCGATTTTGTAATCAAAAGTCATTACCATGAGGCAATGAGATTACGATTAGGGAAAAACAATTACGCGACAATGCAAAATTCTTAAGTTAAAAGAGTTAAAATTTTAGAAAGGAAAAATTATGGGATATTTTAAAAAAGTAAAAGTAAAAGACAATTTATTTGGTTTAGTCTTTGGGGCGGGCGTTGTCACGCGAGTTTTTGAAGATTCTCACTATAAAATGATGGTCTCGTTTAAAAATGGTCATGAAGTGCCTTATACGGAAGATGGCGTACCGGGATGGGGGAACTTTAAAACTCAAACCCTTTTTTACAAAAAAGACATTGATTTGACGGATGTCGATTTTTCTCCCGTCACAAAAGTGCTAACGCCTAAAAAGATCATTAAACTTCGTGAGAAAAAGAAACTAGAAACTAGACTTCCTTCTGGCATTTGGATGGATTGTTCTAAATGTATAAAAGAGTACATTCATGACATGCTTGAAGCTGAAAACTATCATCTCTTTAGAAAGAAGCTATAATTTTCTTTAAGGCGCTTCAAAACTGACAATGCAATTTCTACCGTTATCTTTTGCTTGATAGAGAGCGTCGTCCGCGTTTTTAAGTAAAATTTCAGAGTTGTCGTCTCTACTTGGCGTTATACAACTTATGCCGAAACTCATTGTGACTGGATTAATTTGTTTTCCTTGAAATACAATATTTTGCCCTTTTTTAAGATTTTCCTGAATCCTTTGGGACAAGACTCTTGCGTCTTGAAAATCCGCTTCATACATCACTATGATAAACTCTTCTCCGCCATATCTCGCGACAAAGTCGCTCTTGCGCTTGAGAGATTCGCCTAACGCCTTTGAAACGGCTTTAAGAACTTCATCGCCGACTTGGTGTCCATA
>CALDOC010000239.1 GCA_937914675.1 uncultured Sulfurimonas sp. | reverse complement strand
TAGACGTAGAGACGAATCAGTGCAACGATATAGTTAGTTTTTTGAGTGGTGAAAAACATAAGAGAAAGTATATGGAGAATCAAAATGAACATGAACAAAAGTAATGAGATGGTTATCGCGGGGAAGCTTTTAAAAGAGGTGGCGTTTGAATTGAACGTTTTACTCGTTGAAGACGACGCGATGCTTCAACGAGAGCTAAAACTGTTTTTGTCTAGATTTTTTAGCAGAGTCGATACCGCCGATAATGGTCTTGAGGCTCTTGAAAAATTTCAAACAAAAGAGTACGATTTAATTCTTACAGATTTAACAATGCCGCTTATGGGCGGAATAGAACTGGCTAAAAAGGTTAAATCACAAAAAGAGTCGCAACGAATTATGGTAATTTCAGCGCATTCGGAAAGCGATAAACTCATAGAGTTAATCAATATTGGGGTTGATGGCTTTTTGCTCAAACCGCTAGAGACGCCCATCGTGATAAAACAACTTACCAAAACATGCAAAGTGATTTACGACTCGAAAATGCTTATATATTTCAACCGTATGCTTGAAGAAACAAATAAAGAGTTGGCAAATAGGAACTTGGAGTTTGAAACAACCCTCAATGAGCTTACAAATATAAAAAAAAATATGAAGCCATTGCCTAAAGTTCTAGATGATGCAAAAGATAGTCTTTACACTTTTTACATGATGAATGATTTAAACGTTGAAAACATCAATGAATATCTGCAAGGATTGGATGATAGCTTTAATCTCATGCTTGTCAACAGTACAAACTACACAACGAGCAATACGTTAAACGTCATTCAATACATATTGGTGGAATACGCAAAAGAGCTTGAAGCGATTCCCATTTTTCATAAGGTTAGGTACTCGCTCCAAGAGCTCAAAGAAGCGTTACTATTGATTTCAGACGAGAGTAAAGTTTTATCGGGCATGCCTATGTTTATATCTTTTTTTGAAAATCTTGAAAATTGGAGAAAAACTATTTTTGAGTACAAAAACTTAGACAATATCCATAAAATAGATAATTTACTTGTTGACGAAGCCTTGAATTTAAAAGATTTTTTGATTAGAGGCGAAAGCGGAACAAACTATTAATTAAGGCGACAAAAATGAAAATAGAATCATTCTTAGAGTATACAAAAGATTTAAACGTTTTATACGTAGAAGACGATAAAGAAATTAGCGACAACGCTAAAAAAATTTTAAGCCATTACTTTAAGTCCGTTGACGTTGGGTATAACGGTGTAGAGGGATGGCTAAAGTATTTAAACCACTATGAGAACAATGGTATCCCTTATGATATTGTAATGACGGATATCAACATGCCAAAACTTAATGGAGTCGAATTAAGTACCAAGATACTCGAAAAAAACTCGCAACAAACCATCATCATCATAAGCTGTCATGACGATTGTCGTCATTTGATGGAAGCCATTAATATGGGAATATCTGGATTTTTAGCTAAACCGATTGACACTCAAAAACTCCATTCGTTGCTCTTCAAAGTTTCCCAAGCCATCACAGATAGGAAATTTACGCTCAAATACGTAGAAAATTTAAAAAATCTCAATGCGCAGTTGGCAGACAAAAACATAGAACTAAACAGATCAAACAAAACGCTTGAAGAGCTCTCACACATAGATTCCCTTACTGGTTTATACAATAGAAGATATTGTAATATTGTATTTAACAGAGAGATAAAACGTTCTCAAAGATTAAAATCGACTATTACGTTTATGATGCTGGATATTGATTTTTTTAAGCAATACAATGATATTTACGGACATGTTAACGGCGATTACGCGCTTATATCGGTTGGGAGCGTCATGCAGGACGTTTTGTCTAGACCAACGGATTTTGTATTTAGGCTTGGCGGAGAAGAGTTTGGCGTACTCATCACCGATACGTCCATAGTCGAAAGCGAAGTCGTAGCGCAAAAACTACGCAAAGCCATCGAAGATGGAAAAATTAATCATTGTGGGAATCAAGCGAGTAAATTTTTAACCGTCTCCATAGGCGTCGTTTCCTATTTGAATGGTGAAATTCCCGATGAAATAAAAATTATGGAAGCTGCCGATAAAAAATTATATGAAGCAAAAACTAGAGGAAGAAACCAGTACGTTATATAGCGAGTTCTTTATCAATCTTGCATAACTTAACTTTTGCAACAAAAACGCAACGAAAATCAGCGATAATTTCTCTTATGAAATATTTGAAAAAAGCCAAGGATTGCTTATGTTTAACGCCAACTGTACAAAAAACCTCAAAGAGCATGTAGAACTTATCGAGGAGAAAAAGCATGATATTGTTGAGCGATGGGCGCGACAAGATATATTGCTAAATGTTTTGCGTGAAAAAAATATTGAAATGGATATTTTTAAGAATACTTACGCGCTAGGCGTTATAGAGTATTTTATAGGGATATTACGAGACGTAAATGATTTAGGCAACTGTCCCATCATACGTAAAATACTTTATATGTTCGCTGATCATCATATAACAAGCAAAGAAATTTTTCTTATTTGTTCTCAATTTAAACGAAGCATGATAAATTTTACTTTTCATGAAAACATAGCCTCGCAAAGCGTTATCGACAATATAAATTGCGTATTGGATGAAAATTTTTCAGGGGTTATGAAAATTTACGATGAAATCATCAGTAAACAAATTTTAGAGACGCTCCAACAAGAGAAAAAATTTAACGAGTACAACAAAGCGATTGACGTTAGCGTTATCGTGTCCAAAGCGGACATAAACGGAATTATCACTTATGGGAATCAAGCGTTCGTTGAGGCTTCGGGGTATGATTACGGAGAGTTTATCGGCAAGACTCATAGTATTTTGCGAGATAGCGATACGCCGGACGAACTCTATCGGAATATGTGGAGCGCGATACTCTCAAAAAAAGTTTGGCAAGGCATGATTAAAAACAGAGCCAAAGATGGAAGGGGCTATTACGTACAAGTTACAATAGTTCCTATTTTAGACGCCAATAATGAAATAAGTGAATTTTTATCACTGAGACACGAGGTTACCAATCTCATAATGACGATGCAAAAAGCTCAAGAGTCGCAGATCGCAAAAGATCAATTTTTGGCAAACATGAGTCACGAACTCCGAACGCCTTTAAACGCCATACTTGGTTTTTCCCAAATCATCGTTTCAAGAAAAGAGACTCCGGATTTAATTAAAACGTACGTGTCTAAAATCAACGTCGCGGGCAAGAACCTCCTAGAACATGTAAACACTATCTTAAATTTCTCAAAAATAGAATCTGGAAAAATGGAGTATAAATTTGAAACCTTCGAATTAAAGCCGCTTTTTGAAGAGTTGCAAATTCTTTTAGAGCCTCAAGCCCAAGATAGAGAGCTCAACCTTGTTTTACCCGCTATCGAAAATGGCAATATTTACGGTGATCAACGCTTAA
>CALDOC010000238.1 GCA_937914675.1 uncultured Sulfurimonas sp. | reverse complement strand
CCACTTACGACGCCTGCTATAAATGGCAAATGGTCGGGATTCAAAAACCACTCTAACGCTATTTTAATTTTCATGCTCTTCTCCATTTTCTTAGTCCATGGCTCTGTAAATCAGCTTTCCCGCCAATTCCATATAGACGCTTTTTTTAAGATTGTCAATTTTTTCTCTATTAATGAAACAATAATTTTTTAGCGACGCGTCAAAATCTTCCAAATCGTGACGCTCTTCTAAAATCGCTTCCATAGCCGCTATTCGTTCTACAATCGCGTCAAACTCTTCTTCTAAACTATCTTGGCTTGTTTTACTGGCGATACCCCAATATTTGGAAATTGGCGTGCCGCTCAATACGTCCTCTTCATCTTCGAAAAGCGCTTCATATCTATTCATCTCTAACTCCTTATGCAAAATTTTAGCTGATTGTGAAATCGTTTCGTAGAGCTATTTTGTTTGTTCATTTCTCCGCGTACTGGTGACTATAGTCCATCGCGGGAACCATTCCCTCGTATTGTTTCAAAAGAGAGGCCATATCCTCTTTTAATGGAGAAAAATCGAACGGCTCCATTTTTCGCGTTTGCGGATAGTTGGCGATAATTTTTTCAAAACTTTGCATTAACTCATCGAGATTTTCTCCATGCGCCAATGGAATCTTGTACTTCAAAATAAGTTTCATGTTTAAAACCGACTTATCTTTTCTCATAAACATAACGGGCTTGTTTCCACTTGCCAAGCTCTCAAGACACGTATGCACGGAGCCACAGAGAAGGTATTGGCTGTTTTTGACTACGTCTTCATACTCCTCTTCGTCAATTACCTCGCTAAAAGATTTTTCAAACTCTTTTTGAGTGTCTAAAAAGAAATAATTGCCGTTTAAAAGAGGAACGTCGTACTTTTTCGAGCCCTTGCAAAAAGTTAAAAACCACTTTGCGTAGTCCTCATCGCTAAAGAAAATCGCTTTTTTTCGCTTACTTTCACTCTCGCTAAAATACGACGCGTCCACTATGTCCAAAGGCAAATCTTCCCCGACGGCGTAAAGTTTGGAACAAAACTCCTCCATCTCTTGGCGCATCTCTCGCGTTACGTCTTCGTTGTCGTACACAAGCATGTCAAGGCGTTCCATGGTATGAGGCAGATTGCCCATCGCGTCGACGCCCATCGTGTTTTTTACTCCCATTGTCGTTCTCGCTATGCTCGCGGCTCTATAGTCGCCAGTGCAAAGAGTGGGAGAAAATTCCTCTAAAGCGTTTGCGATGGCGCTTGAACGCCTTACGTTGTCCAAGTTGTCGCGGTGTGAGCTTTTTGCGTAAATCCATATATTCATAATCTCTCCTTTAATGGCGTAACTATAACGCAAGCAAGAATTTGTTCATAGCGTTTATTTGACGGTTGGTTTTTCTAAAACAAATAAGTAATTTTAAAATTTACCCCTAAAGACGGGTTGATGGAGTAGGAGTTTAATTCATCGCCATCTTTGGAGTAGAGTTTAAAATCTCGCTTTACGCTGTAGAGAAGATCCGATTCAACGTTGAATTTCGAATTGAACTCATAGGAGATTCCAAGATTGCTCATATAGTCTTTGGCTTCAATAAAACCGGACTCTTCAATGCCGCTTGTTTGGCTTAGTCTGATTACCGATTGTGAAAAAACAACGCCAAAACGAACAAGAGCGTCTTCGTTTACATGGTACCCGACATAGGTTCGAGGAAAACCAAGTATAAATTTAAAACCGTCGCTCTGTCTGGCTCTATAGCTGTAACTGATGACGGGAAGCGCCAGCGTTGAGATGGGATAATAGTTTCCAAAGGCTCCAAACTGTATGGCGTGTTCATCGTCGATTTTGTACGAAACGAAACTAAACACTCCCGCGCCATAAGAGTTTTGCGTCTCTTTTTCGAAAGTCGACTTTATTGAAACGGAGTTCAGCCAAAACCACTTTTCGTTTATAAAGTAAGGAATGTTCGCGTTGGCTTTAAAACTATGCATCTGCTTGAGTGGACTATGGACTCCATCGCCAAAGGGCAAACCCGCTAGCTTGTTCCATTGAAATGCCCAATTTGTGTAAGAAAATCCGGCAATTTTATTGTTGATTGCAAGGCGATTTTTCAGCACTTCAACGCTGCCCTCGTAACCGCTAAGAGTCGCGTCGCTTAGATACGCCGTTTGAAGCGACGCCTTTGGTTGTATCATCTTCTGCAAGCCCTCTTTTTTGAGAAGTTCCCCAGCGGACAAGACATATAAAAAAAACATAATTAAAAAAAGTGAAAATTTCAAAACAACCCTCCTGTTTAAAACGTATTTTACACTAAGTCTAAGTTTATTCGTATAGTAATTTTATTGGTTCATAGCAATGAGTTGACATTATTCCACTACCAATGTAGAAGTTTTTTGTATAAAATCACTAAACAAAGTATACGCTTGTTCATGACTCAGAGTGACGTTAAACTTTGTCTAGAAATTGTTATATTATTATTATGTTATTATGTTCGTCATAAAAAATCAAAATCACATTAAAAATAGAAAATAAGGCTCTAAAAATGGCAATAAATGAATTGGTGGTCGTTGGAATAGGTTCTAGCGCTGGAGGACTCGAAGCCCTACAAGTTATGTTGGCGAAAGTTTCCGAGAGTTTAAATTGCTCCTATATCATAGCCCAGCATTTAAGCCCCACTCATCGTTCAATGATGGTTGAATTGCTCAGTCGCATTACAAATATTCCCGTCGTCGAAGTGCAAAACGGCATCGTTATTAAAGCGAAAACCATTTATATGACTCCAGAAAATACGGACATTTACGTAAACAATGGAAAAATTTATTTAAAAAACGTCGATTCCACTTTTGGACCGAAGCCTTCGGTTAATTATTTCTTCAACTCTCTCGCGCAAGCGTACGGCTCAAAATGCATCGGAGTAATACTCTCGGGAACCGGAAGCGACGGAGCGTTTGGCATAAGAGCCATTAAAGCTTCTGGCGGAATCACCATCGCCCAATCTCCACAAACCGCAAAGTACGATGGAATGCCAATTTCGGCAATAAACACCGGAAAAGTCGATATCGTCGCCTCCATCGATGGCATGTCTATCGAGATAGCGAGAATTATCGACAACCTTGGAAAAAATATCGGCGAAAGCATCAACGAAACCATCATTCAACAGATTTATAGAATTATTTTTGAAGAAAAAGGCGTTGATTTTTCTCAATACAAAAGAAGCACGATAATCCGAAGAATCGAAAGAAGACTTTCAGCCGTGCGCGTTGAAACTCTCAATGATTACGTGGACTATTTAAAAATGAATATCGAAGAAGTTACAAATCTCTACTACGACATGCTCATCGGCGTTACGGAATTTTTTCGCGACACGGACGTTTTTGAAGAGGTTAAAGAGCAGATTCGAGGGATTGTGGAAAAAAAAGAACAAGGAGAAGAGATTCGTTTTTGGAGCATTGGATGTTCCACTGGCGAAGAACCGTATACGTTGGCGATACTTTTAAGCGAGATTCTCAAAGAAAAAATCACAAAATACAAAATAAAAATATTCGCTACCGACATAGACGACGAGTCTCTTAAAATCGCAAGAAATGGCCTTTACGCGGAAACAAGCCTTTTAAACATAGACAAAAGTTTGATAGCAAAGTATTTTAGCGTCCAAAAAAATCATTTTGAGATAAAAAAAAGCATACGAGAACTTGTCGTATTTTCCAAACACAACATTATTAGCGATTCGCCATTTTTAAGAACGGACTTTGTGAGCTGTCGAAACATGCTTATCTATTTTAATAGCACTCTGCAAAAAAGATTTTTTCCAATCGTTCATTACTCTCTAAAAGACGGCGGGGTTTTAACCCTTGGAAAGTCCGAAACAATCGGAGAACATTATGATTTGTTTCTTACGACAAGCAAAACGCTTAAAATTTACAAGTCCCAATTTACTGGGATTAAAGAGCTTCCTAGGCTTTACAACTATGGAGGATCAAGCAGAAATTATCAAGAGCCAAAGCCACACTCTTCTAAAAACGACGAAGAGGTGCTTGAAGAAAAAATAACTCAAGCCGCGTCGGAATTTTTTCTCAATCAGTGCGTTTTAATCAACAGTTCAAACGATATCGTCTACATTAGAGGGGACATTCCTTTTTTAACCCACTCTGCGGGAAGAGCGACCACAAATATATTTAAGTCGCTAAAAGAGGAGTTGACTCTCGAAGTGCGAAGCGTCGTAAACGAGGTAAGCAAAAACAAAGCGTTCAAGGCGACTCAATATAGAGCCGTTACGCTTTATGGAGAGATTTTAAAATATGTCAGAGTTATCGTTATTCCCGTAAAAAACGATAAGAACGACGACTGGTTTTACGCTCTGTTTTTTCAAAGCGAAGACATTCAAAATCTTAAAGGCTATATTTCAGAAAGCGAAAACGAAACCATTTCGCATCTTACGTCAGAACTTGAAAAAACAAAATCCCACCTTCAAAATGTTATAGAAGAACTTGAAACTTCTTATGAAGAGATGCAAAGTTTAAACGAAGAGTTAAGTTCTTCAAACGAGGAGCTTCAAAGCTCAAACGAAGAACTGGAAACTACAAATGAAGAGCTTCAAAGTACGAATGAAGAGCTTCAGACAGCTTATAGCGAACTTAAAGTCGTATATGACGACAAAGATGTTCGAGCGAAACAGCTGGAAAATTTGACAAAAAAACTTCGATTTCAAGCGGATGATCTTAGAAGACAAAAAGACATCACAGAAGCCATAATCAACGCGACGCCAGTGGCTATCGTCATGACGGATACTACGGGACAAATAAATTACGCGAACTCGGATGCGCAAAACCTATTCAAAATAAGTAAAAAAGAATTTTTAGAGCGGATGATTGATGACGAAGTTTGGAACATTCGCGATATCCATGGAAACGAGGTTTCAAAAAACGAGATGCCTCTGCATGTCATAAAAAAATCTTTCGAATCAATTAACAACGTAAATTTTTCTCTTGAAACGGGAGAAAAATATAGAATTCTCGTTTCTTTTAACGGAGCACCTCTTTTTGACGTAAAAGGCGATTTCATAGGAATGGTTTTTAGCGTGCAAGACATGACCCAAAGGCAAATGCTTCAAGATCAAGTCGTAAAATACGAAGAAGAAACTCATTTAGTAATAGAGCAGAAGATAGAACGAGCTTTTACGAAACTACAATCGTCCACGCGTTTTAATTTTTATCAAATGGCAATGCTAGACATGTCCGTCGGACTTAAAAATACTTTAGCGGAAGCGACGCTTCTCACAAACGCTCTTGAGCACAGCGAAGACGCAACGCTTAACAAAGAATTTACTACGCATCTCAATCAATTGCTATTCAATATGAACACTCTTATCAACGGAAATATTAGCTACTACAACGATATATATCTTTCCAAGGAACTTGATTTTGTAAAACTACTCAAAAAAAGCGTACAATTGTTTAGCCACTCTTTTGAACAAAACGCCATTTCTATAACAAACGACATAGATAGCCATATCGTCATCATGGCAAACTCAAAAGAGCTAACGTCTTTTACGTTGCGTCTCATAGAGTCGATTTTATCGTTTGAAGCGAATAAGTGTAGAATCACTTTGGAAAACGCCACTCTAATTTTAGAAATCGACGCAAACCAACGCGACGAAGAACTTTTGCGAGAGTTTCGAAAAGAGTACGAACCAAAGTACGTCAGTAAGCTTTTTAACGCAAAGATTGAAAAACTTGAAATTAAGAGCATTTAATGTTTAAATCAAAACTGCTCATAGTCGCCGAACAAAGCGTTGTTTTTAAACCTTACGAGCTTATTCTAAGCGGTTTTTTTGCTTCCGTCGATACTTTGCTCGTAGCTGATTATGAATCGTTTCAAAAAATAAAAGTGAGTGAATACGATATTTTACTAATAGATTTGTATAGTAAAACTTACCTTGATTTCATTAAAAGCATTCCAAATAGTGACGCTCAAGATATAAAAATCGTGCTTATCTCTCCGTTTAATCTCGCTCACACACCTAAATCCATCAACAATTTACAATTTATTCATTTAATTTTGACAAAACCGATACAGATTGAAAAATTGAAAAATTTTATTCAAAAAGAAGTCTATAAAATAGAAAAGAACAACATACTTGAAAGAAAAAATCACGTTTTATCAAAAGTTGTGGATTTACACCCATCGAGAATAGGAGTTTTTGATCTCGATGGCATTCTTTTTTACGCCAACGAAAACTATTTGAGAGCGAATAATTTAACGTTTGAACATATAGACAAGCTTAATTTTGACAAAATGAGCAAATGCAACATTGGTTTTGAGAACGTTAAGAAGACGCTTGAGATTACTAAATCTTTTACCCAGCAAAGAGAAGAAAACGATCATTGGTACGAATCTGTTTTTTACGTTATAGGGCATGAATTTATCATTCATATCTGCACAGACATTACGGTAAAAAAACAAAAAGAGATTCAGCTAGAACAATCATCCGTGTTTTATGAAAATTCCAATGAGGGAATCATCATCACAGACAACAAAGGCAAAATAATCTCCGTAAATAAAGCCTTTTGCAAAATTACGGGTTTTTTAAAAGACGAAGTTATGGGTCAAACTCCTAAAATATTGAACTCTGGAATCCATGATAAGAATTTCTATGAAAATCTTTGGGACAGTCTTAAAGTGAACTCTTCTTGGCAGGGTGAAATTTGGAATAAGAGAAAAAATGGAGAAATTTATCCCGAATGGCTCAGTATAGCAAAAGCCGTCAATCCAAAATACAAAGAAGAGTTTTTTATTGCAATATTTACAGATATCACAACGCTTAAAGAAGCCGATAAAAAACTGCATTTTTACGCGAATCACGACGTTTTAACGGGACTCGCAAATCGCGTTCAGTTTGACTCGCATCTAAAAAATAGCATTCAGTCATGTAAAAGACATGAGACGCGACTCGCGTTATTTTTTATAGACCTTGATAAGTTTAAAGACGTAAATGACACTTATGGACATTCCGTTGGCGACGAAATGCTTAAAACGGTCGCAAAAAGAATCGAACAAAGCATTCGGCAAGAGGATTTTATCGCAAGATTGGGAGGAGACGAGTTTGTCCTCGTTATCAAAGACGTAAAAGAGAATAACGATATGCTTCATCTCGCAAATAAAATTCTTGAAAACATTAAAGAGCCTATCGCCATAGAAGATAAAGTCTTTTTTATGTCCCTCTCCGTTGGCATAGCAATATATCCAGAACATGGCTTAGACGCGGAGGATCTTATAAAACACGCCGACGCCGCCATGTATGAAGTAAAAGAAAATGGCAGAAACGGATTTAGAATCTACGATCAAATAATGACGGACAAAGTTTCCCATAAATTAATAATCCAAAACGAGTTGGAAATCTCCATAAAAAAAGATGAGTTTCAATACCTTAGCCAAAAATCCCCTCTAAGCGACCTCTTGAGAAGGATTTA
>CALDOC010000237.1 GCA_937914675.1 uncultured Sulfurimonas sp. | reverse complement strand
CTTTGAATTTGTCTAAGTTTAGTTTTGCCATTTTTTATCCTTCCAACGCTTTTTCAATCGCGTACTCTATTATGCTACTACTCATGACTAGACCTTTGTCGAGTTCACTTTTGTACTCCAACATGGGTATGTGTAAGTTTTGAGCCTCTTTTATCCTCGTGCTGTCAGCGATGGTGAAAACGTTTTCTATCTGCTGCTCTATCGCCAACTTCGCGATGGCTTCTATGTAGACTTCATGAATCTTTGAGTTTCTAACCTTGTTGATGAAGATGGAGTCAACGGTGATGGATCTGTCCGTTTCCTCTTCAATTTCTTCAATCTCGGAAGACAACTCTTTGAGCCCGTTGACTGAGAAATCTTCCGCGTCGGTCACTATACTCATGAGATCGCTGGCGTAGATTGCCATGTGAAGCGATAAGCCGGTTGAAGGTGGTGTGTCAATCACTATAAAGTCATAATCATTTTTGACTGTTTTAAGTATGTCATTGAGCTTTTTGTGTGGTATGGTAAAGACTGCTCGGCTAAACTCTACCACTCTTCCGAGTGCGAGTTCACTAGGAAGTAAGTCCAAAGAAGCGTTTTCAAACTCTATCTTTTTGATGTATGAGCGGACAAACTCGTTGTCTATTTTCTCTTTTCTCATGAGAGCGTCAAAAATGTTTTTGACGCTGTTTCCGGTGAAGTATTGATTGGCGAGATAGCGCGAACTGTTCGCTTGCGAATCCATGTCGACAAGCAACACTCTCTTGTTGAGCAGAGCCAAGGCGTAAGCGAAGTTAGAAGCGACAGACGTCTTGCCGACTCCGCCTTTAAGATTGGAAAAAGTGATGATTTTAGTGCGAACCTTATTTTTAAAATCCGCCAGTTCCCCATCAATCTCTTCCAAGTTCTCGACGTTAAAAACCTCTTTGGCGTACTCGACGAATAGATCAGGTATGTAGTAACTACTTCTATTTGCGGAAGAGAGTTTTTTGACATGAGGAATCAACTTCTTATTGAGAAGCTCTGTAAGGTTTTTGGAAGATATGTTATAAAATTCACTCGCTTTAAGAAGCCTAAAAATTTCCATGCGTTCCCTTTGTTAAATAATAAACGATTATAGTATCTTAATATTTAATGCTTACTAAAATGTCGTGAGAAACTATTAAAGCGTCTCGTAGCACCTCAGGAGAGGTGGAATGAGGAAGGGTCAGGTGATGAATATCCACTTCTAAGGTGTAAAAAACAAAAAGATATAACAAAACTTTGAGCTCTAAACGAGCCCGACCGTTATACTCACAAAACAAATATTGACAATGTAAATACAAAACTGCTATAATTAAATCATATCAACGAAAGGCGTTATTTTGAAATTTGAATGGAGTGATGAAAAGAGCAACTTAAATATTGAAAAACATCAAATTAGTTTTGGTGAGGCTAAAGAAGTTTTTTTAGATCCCATGCATATTTCAAAATTAGACCATCGCTTTGACTATTTTGAAGAAAGATGGATAACATTAGGAACAACAACTAAAGATAAAATTTTAGTTGTTGCCAATATGTTTTTTGATGAAAATGGTGAAGAAATCATTAGAATAATAAGTGCAAGAAAAGCAAATCAAAAAGAAAGGATTTTTTATGAGCAACATTAAACAAAGAGAAAAATTCGATGAATATGAAATGGAAGATGAATATGATTTTACAGACGGTGTTCGAGGTAGATTTTATGAACCTAAAAAGATACCAGTTTCACTAAGGTTGGATAATGATATAGTCTTATATTTTAAAAAATTAGCAAGTGAAAAAAAAGTACCCTATCAGACACTTATAAACGCTTTACTTAGAAAAGAACTACAGTCATTATAGCAATGCGCCCCAAGGGTAACATCTCCACTTTTTCTCAGCAATTCTGATTTTGAAAAATAAGAGTTGCTGGGAAAAACTCCGCGAGAAACTCTTAAAGCATTTACGGATATAATCCATTTTATGATTGCACCAGACTCCATAGAAGCTCTTAAAGCTAGACTTGACATTGTTGACGTTGTTGGAAGCTATATCGAGCTGAAAAAAGCAGGTGGAAACTACAAAGCGCCTTGTCCTTTTCATGACGAAAAATCTCCCTCGTTTGTAGTAAGCCCACAAAAGCAAATTTATCACTGTTTCGGCTGCGGCGCTGGTGGAGATAGTATTAAGTTTGTTATGGAATATGAGAAGCTCAACTACCCCGAAGCTTTGGAAAAACTGGCTGATTCTTATAACTTCACGCTAACGCACACCGATAACAAAGATAACAAACCCCGCTCACAGGTTATGGATAGTTTGAACGCTTGGTACCAAACTCTTCTCTCCTCAAAACAAACGGCGACGGAGTATCTCAAAGAGCGCGGGATTTATGAGAGTAGCGTTGAGAAGTTTGGCATTGGGTACGCGCCGGATTCAAACGCGACCATCAACTACGTAAAATCGCAACAGTTTAGCGTCAAAGAAGCGGTTGACATGGGAGTGGTTGGTTTTGACGAGCAGAGCCGTCGGACTTACGCTCGTTTCATAGAGCGAATCACTTTTCCCATACACTCGGCAAACGCAAGCATAGTCGGGTTTGGAGGGCGAACCATCACGGGGCATCAAGCGAAGTACGTAAACTCTCCCGAGACGCCTTACTTCAACAAATCGCGTTTGTTATACGCTTATCATTTAGCCAAACAATCGCTTCATAAAAAAGGCGAGATAATCATAACCGAGGGTTATCTCGACGTCGTGATGTTGCATCAAGCGGGGTTCGACAACGCGGTGGCGACACTTGGGACGGCTTTGACGGTCGAGCACTTGCCGCTTCTTCGCAAGGGCGACCCAAAAGTCATCATGGCTTACGACGGAGACAACGCGGGACGCGCCGCGGCGCTCAAAGCTTCCAAGCTTCTCAGCGCGTCGGGATTTAACGGAGGCGTCGTCGTCTTTGGCGGAGGCTTGGACCCCGCCGACATGGTCAAAGAGGGACGAGTCGAAGAACTTTCCAGCATGTTTAGAAGACCAAAAGCGTTCATAGAATTTGTGCTGGACGAGATACTTTCGCTCTACGATTTGCGCGATCCAAAAGCGAAAGAGGCTTGCATGCAAGAGGGCGTTTCTTACTTAAAAACGCTTTCGCCCATACTGCAAGAGGAGTATAAAACTTACTTGGCTGCTCGTTTGGGCGGGCTTGGCGTTTCCCCGTCTCTGCTCAAGATGAATAACCAAACTAACGCTAACAACGCAAACAGACCGCTAACTCAAAACAACTCGCATAAAGACATGTGGGAGTTGTCTTTGATAAAAACGGTTCTCGAACATCCCCGCTTCATCGACCAAATCTTAGACGTCATAGACCCCTCCATCTTGCAGTTTCACTCTCGCGAGTTTTCATTGGCTCTTAGAGGAGATAGGGACGCGTCCGAACTCATGGCGATACTCGTTGATGAAAGCGTCACTTCTTTGAAAGACGCAGACGCGCTCAACGCGGAACTGATTACCTTTTTGACGAGATATTATGAACGCGAATTGAAAAAAGTAAATATCGTCTCAAACATAACATTTGAGCAAAAAGCTTTCTACATTCGCAAGTTTCGTGGTAAAATTGCGAAACTAAAAAGAGGTGAACTGGTGGGTTTTAACGACTAAAACTTACTCTTGTGCCCAACCAAAGGAAAAAAATGTCAACTCAAATCAAACGCAAAGCGATAGCGCTCTTCTCCGGTGGACTCGATTCCACGCTAGCCATGAAACTCATCATAGATCAAGGCGTGGACGTCTTGGCCATAAACATAAACACTGGTTTTGGAGCGACGAAAGATAGACGCGAACATATGCAAAACATGTGCGATCAAGTCGGAGCGGAGTTTAGGATAGTGGACATTCAAGACGAATACTTGCAAGACGTGCTTTTTGATCCAAAGTATGGTTATGGAAAAAATTTCAACCCTTGCATAGACTGTCACGCGAAAATGTTCGCGGTGGCGAAGCGAATCATGGAAGCGGAGGGCGCTTCGTTTTTGTTAAGCGGGGAAGTGATGGGGCAGCGTCCCATGAGCCAAAACAAAGACGCTCTGCAAATAGTGCTCAACGAATCGAACTGCGACGGACTTTTGCTTCGTCCAATGTCCGCGAAAATGTTGGCTCCGACCATCGCCGAGCAAAATGGCTGGGTCGATAGGGAAAAACTCGAAGGGATTACGGGACGCAGCCGCGACAGGCAAATGGAGCTCGCAAAAGAGATAGGTTTGGAAGATTTTGAATCTCCGGGAGGAGGGTGTCTTTTGACGGACGAAAACTTCGCCAAAAAGATGTTTGATTTCATAAAATACGACAAGTTTGAAGTAAAAGACATTCTCGTCATGAAATATGGTCGCCACTTTCGCTTGGAAAATGGGGCGAAGTTGGTTATCGGTAGAAATCAAGAGGAGAACGAGCGCCTTCAAAACGTCGTCAACGACAAATACTATCACGTCAAAACGGTCGGCGTCCCCGGCCCTCACGCCCTTTTGAGCAAAAGCGCGACGCAAGAAGATCAAGACATGGCAACTCAAGCGATTTTGACGTACTGTAAAACTTCAGTTGAGGAGAGCTACGTCGTCTCTTACGATGGTGAAGAAGTTACAAGTTCTCCATTCGCGTCGCGCGAGGTGATGAAACCTTTCTCAATCATGTAATTTTTTGATATACTAGTATAATTTTAAATAAGGTTACATTATGGCTGGAATACATTTTTCATTTGACAATTTTAAGCAACTCATGGCGTTGAACATAGGTATATATGAAAGACTTGATGAGAACCGAGCAGAGAGTTTTACTCTGCTTTATTGTGATTTTTCAGAAATATCCATTGAAATCGTTGACGCTTCGCTACTGGAGATTTTAAGAACTTCGGACTCGATCGTAAACCATGAGGGCGACTACTTTTTTGTTTTGCCCTATACCGACAAATATGGAGCGGAAATTGTCAAAAAAATGTTCGATGAATTTTTTGATAAATTTTTAAAATCATTTCTTCTGAGTTATCCAGTTGATGGAGAGAACGCGGAAGAGCTATTTGGAGCTATGCAAGATAGCGTTACTTTTTTTCATAAAAACGAGTTGCACTGTTTAGATAGGTTTGCAAAGGTTTATTAAAACTTAAACCGCACTCCTGTTTGCAAATTGTGTAAAAAACTAAACTCGACACTTGAACCGGCGTCGATAAGTTCGACGCTGTGACTCATCAACAAACCCTTATAAACTGAATACACGCTCATATAATCAGTCACTTCGTACATGACGCCAAGCTGTCCACCGAGCAAAGCGGAACTGCTGCTCGTGCTTGTCGGGTAACCAGTCAACTCTAACGTGCTGAATCCTCCTATAAATC
>CALDOC010000236.1 GCA_937914675.1 uncultured Sulfurimonas sp. | reverse complement strand
TTTTGAAAAACCAACTTTTGCTCATTCGCTATGGGCATTCTTAACGATTTGTATTCAACCAACTCGCCATTTTTATAAACACCGGAGATGATCGCTTCAACCCAGTAAAATCCCTTGTCTTTACGAATGTTTTTTATAATTCCCGTCCACTGTTGTTGATTTTTTAGAGTCTTCCACAAATCGCCATACAAAACTTTAGGCATGTCTGGATGCCTAACGATACTGTGAGGCTTTCCCAAAAGTTCACTCTGCGTATAACCGCTAATATCGCAAAACGTTTCATTCGCGTAAGTAATGTTCCCATGTAAATCCGTTCTTGATATAATAAGTTCATTCTCCGGAACTAGCGTTTCGAACAAAAATTCACTCTCATCGTACTGCATTTAAAAATCCTTACTTTATCTTATATCTATTGATGACATGACTATCGCTGGCGACCAAAAAATCGTTTTCGTTTAAAAATAAAATTTTAGAAAGCGTAATTTTATTGCCGGTGAAAACGGCCAAATCGCTTTTCGTTATTGTATTAAAAACGGTAACGTTGTTGTTTTCATCGCTAGAGTAAGCGGCTAAAACTCCACTTGGCGACAATCCAACGCAGTATACAAAAAAAGATGATAATTTATAATAAGACGAGCTAGAATTTACGTCGTATATGACGACTCTTCTATCTTGTCCAGCGGTCGCGATGAGGCTGTTTTTGTAATCGATTTTAAAAACGTTGTCAAGGTTCTGACCGCTAAAAGTTTTTATGCGGGAGCCGTCTCTTGTGTTTAAGAGTTGCACGTCGCCGCTCTCGTCCGTCACCGCCACCTGAGTTTTGTCTTCATTCAAGACGAAGTCTGAAAACTTCGACGCCGACGCAGAGACTCTATAGTTTTGTCTCTTTTTGGCGATGTCGTAAGAGATTATTTCGTCGCTTAGAAGAACGAGAAGTAGGGTGTTTTTGTCCAAAAATTTCGCTTTGGCGATTGACAAAGCCAAAGATTCGTCGATAATCAATCGAGTGGCGTCGTTTTGGTAAACGTAAACTCTTCTATACCCTTGATTGGCCTGAGACAAAATCAAAATTTTTTCATCAACGACGTCGACGGAAAATATCTTGGCGTCTATCTCGTCGCCCATGAAATCTTTGATTTTGTCTATCTGGACGTTATGAACTATTTTTCCGCTTTTCAAGTCGAACACGTCCACGCGACTGGCGTCGGTGGAGACGTACAACAACTCTTCTTTTACCACCATGTCCGTCACGACGCCGCTCGCGACGTAACGCATTGAGGGCGTTTGCAATTTGGCGGCGAAAAGCGACGCGACTAAAAGGGCGATTATCCATAATACTTTCATTAAATCACCTCGACTTTGATGGATTGGGCTGGACATCTGCTTACGCAAAATCCGCAAGAAGTGCATTTGTCGTTGATTACGGGCGTAAACATCGCTGTAAAATCTATGGCGTCTTCCAAACAAGGGTCTTTGCATGAAAAGCACATGACGCCTTGCCAACTGTAACAGATGTTTTTGTCTATAATCACTTTTGCTTGTACAAACGACTTGTCCTCCAACCTCAAAACTCCAAAGTCGCAAGCCAAAGCGCATTTGTCGCAATACGTGCAACCGCTCTTGGAAAAATCAAGATAGGGAGTTTTGTC
>CALDOC010000235.1 GCA_937914675.1 uncultured Sulfurimonas sp. | reverse complement strand
GCCATCTTTAAAGATAAAAGATTAGCTCACAAAAGATTTATGCCATTTAGTCGAAATGAAGAATGTCTTTTGCCTGAATCATGTCTTTGTCGCCACGACCCGATATGTTCACTATGACGAGTTTGCCTTTTATATCAGGCATTTTTTGAAGATAAGCCACAGCGTGAGAACTTTCAAACGCGGGTATGATTCCCTCTTTACGGGACAACCAAACAAAAGCGTCTAAAGCTTCTTGGTCTGTAATATTGTTATAAGTGATGGATTTATTGTCATTGTGAAACGCATGTTCGGGTCCGATTCCTGGGTAATCAAGTCCGGCGCTTATGGAGTGAGCCTCCAATATTTGCCCATCTTCATCTTGAAGCAAGTAGGACATTTGACCATGTAAAACGCCGGGACGACCTTTTTCTATTGAACAGCCATGTTTGTTCGTTTCTACTCCCAGTCCACCGGCTTCTATGCCTATGCATTCAACTTCCGGGTCTTCTAAAAAGTGCTGAAACATTCCAATGGCGTTTGAACCACCACCAATGCAAGCGATGATATGGTCTGGTAGTCTGTCTTCTTTTTCTAAGATTTGAGCTCTCGCTTCCCAGCCGATGATAGCTTGAAAATCTCTTACCATCATAGGGTAGGGATGAGGACCCGCAACCGTTCCAATGATATAAAAAGTATCTCGGGCGTTTGTAACCCAGTGGCGAATCGCGTCGTTCATGGCGTCTTTTAGAGTTTTGCTTCCGCTCTCGACAGAGTTTACTTTGGCGCCTAAAAGTTTCATTCGAAAAACGTTAAGTTCTTGACGAGCCACGTCTTTTGAGCCCATGAATATTTCACACTCCAAACCAAGCAAAGCGCAAATGGTGGCGGTCGCGACTCCATGTTGTCCAGCTCCCGTTTCGGCTATGATTTTTTTGTAACCCAAACGTTTTGCCATAAGTCCTTGGGCTATTACGTTGTTTACCTTGTGAGCGCCGGTGTGATTTAAATCTTCACGTTTAAGATAAATCGTGGCTCCTAATTCGTCTGAGATGTTTTTAGCGTAGTAAAGCGGGCTAGGGCGACCAACGTAGTCTTTAAGATAGTAATGAACTTCCTCCCAGAAATCTTTGTCAAAGCGAATTACCTCATACTCTTCTTTTAGTTTTAAAAGCGCGGGCATAAGCGTTTCAGGAACGTAACGTCCACCGAAAATTCCGAAGTGTCCGTTTTCATCTGGGTCGAATTTTGAAGCTTTGGGGATATACATTAATTAACCTCTATTACAGAATATACTTGAGTTTTTTGTTCTAATTTTTTGATGCCATCTAAAAACGTGAGACCAATTATAAAGCAGCACTCGACGCAAACCGCGCCTGTTTGTTTTACTAGCGTTGCCGCCGCGTTCGCCGTGCCACCCGTAGCTATCAGATCGTCTATGATGAGAACTCTGGCGCCTTTTTCTTCTCCAAAGGCGTCTATGTGCACTTCTATTTCGTCGATTCCATATTCCAAGGCGTACTTTTCACTAATCGTCGTGTAAGGAAGTTTGCCTTTTTTTCTAATGGGAACGAAACCGATTTGTAGCATTTGAGCCAACGCCGCGCCAAAAATAAATCCTCGCGCGTCAATTCCGGCAATATACTGCAAGTTGCGCTCTTTATATTTTTGGTATAGATGGTTCATTAAAACGCCATAAGCTTTTTTATTATTTAAAAGCGTCGTTATGTCTTTAAAAACAATTCCCTCTTTTGGAAAATCTTTTATATCCCTTATGGACTCTTCGATTATTTTTTTTTCCATGCTACTTAGTTTCAAAATTATTCTCCTTATAAAAGCGCGTCTATACGACTTTCAAGCGCTTTGATTTTCCCATTTAATCTATCGGTTTCTTGTCTATGTTTTGAATTGCGTTGTTTAAGTATTTTTAACTCATTTCTTAATTTTGTCAACTCTTCACTTAATATATCTACGTTTCCAAGAGCTCTTTGGAGTTGAATCTGATACTTGCGTATAAGTATTTCAGCTTCCTTGAGAGTCATTTTCATCAAATCATTGCTTCT
>CALDOC010000234.1 GCA_937914675.1 uncultured Sulfurimonas sp. | reverse complement strand
ACTTGAAGGAGTTCTAAATGACTATTGACGGAGACGTTCTTGAGATAGAACTTGATATGGATTTAGCAGAAGTGATAGAACTCAAAAAGTTTGTCGAGACCCGTTTAGAATATATTGAATCGATAGAGGTGATTGGCGAGAGAGACAGGTTCTCTTCCTCTTCACTTTTCGCCTTGTTGTTTAGTATTAAAAAAAGTAAGCCGGATATCAGTATTCCAATCATAGACGATGGAGCGCTGGGTCTATCTGATTACGGAAGCCTGCATTGGATATATCATGACTAAAGAAGAGATACGAGGCATATTTATTGAAGAAGCGACAGAGATTATCGAGAAGCTCGACGTCGACATTATTAATTATGAAGAAGATTCTGAAAACAAAGAGTTGCTTAATGAACTGTTTCGCGGCGTTCATACGTTAAAAGGGAGCGCCAACTCTTTTGGGTTTAGCCGTCTTGGCGGGTTTGTTCATCATTTTGAGGATATACTTGATTATTACCGCGAGGGTGACGCGAGCGTGCCCGTGCATGCCATTGATATTTTTTTAAACGCCGTAGACGTCATTAAAGAAACATTGTGGTTAGAAGTGGACGAGCAAGAGGGCTTGCCAGCAAATTATGACGCCACTCTCGAAGCGATTAAGCAACTGTTGTCAAATAAAGGCAGCGAGTTTACGGATGAAGAGCCAACAATGTCCGACCTGGCGGGCGAGTTTGGAGACTTGGATGAAGAAGCGCCCAAAGGCGTTCAAGCGGAAGAAACCATTAAAACGCCTATAGCAAGCGAAGGTAAACTGCTCTATAAAATAGTTCTGAAATTTGACAACGACATTTATCACAGAGGATATGATCATGGAAGGTTCTTTCAGCTATTAAGCGAAAAGGGGAAAATACTTCAATCTCGTTGGACTCTTCCTAGAATAACGAAGATAGAAGCGTTCGACCCTGAAGTGAGTTACTGGGGCGACGTTGAACTTTATTTGCAAAGCGATGAGAGCGCCGATTCTCTCGAAGAGGTGTTTTTATTTCTTGAGCCGGAAGAATTTTCCATTGAGTTGTTAAAATCTCCGGGATTTTATCTTCAACAACAGCAGATGAACGTTCGTCTCCATCCAACTGCGACAAACGTGATTGAAGTTAAGCCAATGGCGCAAGCGTCAACTCCAAAGATAGTGACTGTTGAGGGTCAAAAGATTGTGTCTGAAAAATTACCAGAAGAGCAACTTCGTCGTAAAGACGATAAGCGCTCATTCGTAAAAATTGACACTCAAAAACTCGATGAATTGTTCGACTCCGTAGGGGAGATGGTTATTACTCAAAATTTTGTAGCGGAAAATGACGAGATTAAAAAACTCAATAGCCCTCAATTGACTAGAACCATTGAAAATCTGAGTAAGATTACCAGACTTATCCAAAACCGCGTCATGGCTTTGAGAATGGTTCCAGTACATGACACGTTTGACAAAATGAAACGCGTTGTCAGAGACGCGTCGCGTAAAGTCGGTAAAGAAATAGAGTTTCAAATTGACGGAGAAGAGACCGAGGTCGACAAAACCATGGTCGACTCTTTATCCGATCCTTTAATTCACATTGTCAGAAACGCGATAGACCATGGCATAGAAACTAGAGTGGAAGATAGATTGGCGGCGGGTAAAAGCGCCGTTGGGCATGTGCTTTTACGCGCTTATCACAAAGGTGGCAACATCGCCATCGAAGTGCGCGACGACGGGCGTGGAATCAACAAAGAAAAGGTATACGCAAAAGCGCTAGAGAGAGGAATTATCTCCGCGAACGATGAACTCAGCGATCAGCAGATATACGCTCTTATCATGCAAGCGGGCTTTTCCACCGCTGACGTCATAAGCGATATTTCAGGTCGAGGCGTTGGTTTGGACGTTGTGAGATCTTCCATTGAAAAATTGCAAGGCAAAGTCGAGATTGATTCCAAAGTGGGAGAAGGTTCCGTATTTACGATTTTACTGCCTCTTACTTTGGCGATTATTGACGGGATGATAGTCGAGAGCGCGGGCGACATGTTTATCGTTCCCACTCTTAGCGTAGTAGAGTCGTTGATACCGACAAAAGACATTATTCACACGGCGAGAGGCAAGGGAGAATTTATTGACCTTAGAGGCGAGATGATTCCGATTATACGACTCAATGAAGTGCTGGGAATTAATGACAAACATCCAGCGATTCATGAATCGACTCTCCTTTGCGTTGAGAGTGAAAATGGCAAATACGCGCTTTTAATTGACGATCT
>CALDOC010000233.1 GCA_937914675.1 uncultured Sulfurimonas sp. | reverse complement strand
ATTGCCTATGCTTATTTATCAGTATATAACCTATGTTCAAAGCTCGAAAACGTTAAAATCAACATACGCGAAAGAATTAAAACAAAAAGTGGATTTGGTTACGCTTTTAATTAACAAGTCAATTTTTCAAACAATCTCTGACTTAAAAATGATGTCAAGCAACGCTACCGAGTGGATTGCTCTGGGTAATACTAGTCCGGTAAAAAATCAACTTTACGCTTTTGAAGAGATTCATCATGATATAAAATCCACCAGCTTAATTGACGACTCTTATAATATTGTATTTTCTACTGTAATAGATCAGCATGCGCTCATTAACATAAATAGCGTCGCTAAAAAAATGAAAAACTATTCTAAAACAAGCATGGAAGACATATATATTTATCAATCTTTGAACGAGAATGAATTCAAGATATTTATGATTAATAAAGTAAAAACGACGAAACTTCACTTCATTTTAGTAGAGATGGACTTCCAAAACATTGCTTTATTGCTATCAAGCTTCGAAGATGAAATTTTAGGTGAAAAACCTATTTTCATACTGGGAAAAGACAATAATACAATTTTAACCAGCAGTGACTCACCAAACGCGAAAACCGCTTTCATAAATCGAAATCTTTTTGAGAACTCCACTCAAATATATGAATATACGGATTTTGATGGTGATGAAGTTCTGTCCGCCTATGAAACCATCTTTGAGTTTGGAGAGAATAAAGCGTTAGGATTTAAAATTGTGGCGTCAATCCCTTTAAACATAATTGATGAGGAAGTCTATAAAACTTTGCAATACAACATTAACATAGGCGTCGTCATTACGATATTGGTTTTTTTATTGGTTATGGTCGTTTCAACAAGCATATCAAATTCAATCAAAAAATTACTTTATTTTGCAAAACAATTAAAATCTGGCAACTACCAAGAAAGGATGCGCGAAAAAAACAATATACTGGAATTTGAAGAGCTGTCTTTGATTTTAAATGAGATGTCTAAAAGAATTGAGAAAAGAAACGATGAATTGCATAATAAAAATAATCTTTTGCAAAACTTAGCTCATTATGACGCGCTAACGGGCATTCCCAATCGTATGTTATTCCAAGATAGACTATTATCAGCCATAACTAGAGCAAAACGAAACAATACTTCAATAGCGCTATTGTTTATTGATTTAGATAAATTTAAAGAGATAAATGATTCATTTGGTCATGACTATGGAGATGAGATACTCAAAATAAGCGCCTTAAGACTAAAATCTATTTTAAGGGAAGAAGATACCGTCGCTAGATTGGGAGGCGATGAATTTACGATTATTTTAGAAGATATTATCGATCCTAAATGTATTGACAAAATAGGTGATAAAATTATTAATTCTATAAAAGAAGAGATACCGGTAAAAGATCATAATTTTAATATCTCTTGCAGTATAGGGATTAGCATGTTCCCTAAAGACACAACAAATAAAGATGATTTAATCAGATACGCAGACATCGCCATGTACAAATCTAAAGATTTAGGTAGAGGGGTATATCAATATTATTCAGTAAATTTGACGTAAACAAATATGATTTTTGCACAGCTTGTCAATTTTATCGTAAGCGTCATCTATCTAAACTTCACCCCATAAACAAGCTTCAGATAATCATGTACGTCACTAAGAAAAAACCTGCGATTGTCTCTCTCCTCGAAGTGTCCGACCCAGCCGGCGTCGCCCGCCAAGACTTGCTTGCATGGGTGAACGAACTCTTGGTATGGCAACGCCGCTTTTAACGACCCGCAATCATTGATGGCGTTTACGACGGCGTCGTACAACATGTCTAGGGATTCGGTATCTTCGCTTAAGTAGAGGTTGCCATCTTTGTGAAAAAAACGGTATATGTTTAAAATTTCTTCCGCTTCTTCATTTTTAATCTTTTTCATTTTTAGATTCACTTTTTTTCCTTTCCTACCGCAATTACGTATAAAATATAATCTTCGGTACCTAAAAAACTTTGTAATTTTTTATCATAAAACGCGCCTACTCCAGTAAAGCCATACTTACCGACTTCTGTTTCCATATAAAGAGTATGAGCAAAAACGCCAGCTTGAATGAGTTTGTTCGCGCTAAAATGTTTTGAAGTTATCACCGTCACTACGTCGGCGTATTTGACAAAACTTTGATCCACTAAAAGCGCAATCATATTTTCTGTAAAAAAGCCCTCTTTTATAAGCCTATTTTCTAAATAAACGCCCGCTTTCATGTAATTATTTTTAAGTACGACGTTATAG
>CALDOC010000232.1 GCA_937914675.1 uncultured Sulfurimonas sp. | reverse complement strand
ATGCTCTCGCTTCCCTCGATGTAATATCTCAGCGGCGAAAAAATGGATAGAACTTGAAGAGCGGGGTGCATGGCGTATATGGGCGTCCACGCTCCGCTTAAAAATATGATGGGCATCATGATGACTATGGAGAGTTGCGCTATCTGCATGACCGTTTTTGAAACCGAAGCTATAAAAAGACCGATTCCAGCCGTCGTTGCGACGTAAAAAAAAGTCAAGAGGAAAAAGTTGATAAGCGAGCCATTGAGAGGCACGTCAAAACCTTTAAAAAGAACTATGCCCACGCTCATGAGAACGCCCAACATGATGATGAAAATTTGAGACAAACTCTTTGCCAAAATAATGATTTTGGAATCAACCGGCATCAAGAGCATAATGTCCCACGTTCCGCTCTCTTTCTCTTTTACAAAAACGATCGCGCTCAAAATCACGGTCATAAGCGTTATGACGGAGAGCAGTTCGCTCAAAGACATAAAGAGTTTCGAGTCCGCGTTTTGGTTGAAAAGTTTATGCGTCTTTAGCTCGATTGGCGTATCCATTTTGTTGAAATCCATGACGATGTTTTGCAGATACGCCATCGCCATAAAACTTTGACTCGCCGCGGTGGAGTCTATGAGTATGTTTATCTGTGGATTGAGTTTTTTGTAATAATTTTTTTCAAAATCGGCGTCAAAAATCAAACCGACCATCACCTCTTTGTTGTAAATCATTTCGTTTAACTCTTTTTGAGATTTGCAATATATGGGCTTTTGAAACTCTGGAGCGTGGAGTCTTGACAAGATTTTTTCGCTAATCCCTCCGGCGCTTTTGTCCACAATCGCCAAAGGAATGTTTTTCGCGTCAATCTCCATGCCCGCGCCCGCTACGTAAACTTCGGCGCTAAAGAAATAGATAAGCATAAAGACAAGTCCGAAACTTCTAAAAAAGGCTAAAAGCTCCTTTATAAATATGCTCATAAAAATTTTCATGACTTTAGCTCCTTTTTAAGCAGTAAAAGACCCAAGAGAAAAAATCCAACGGCGTACAGAGTCAACAAGAGAAGATACTCTATGATTTTAGTGGATTCAAAGCCGTTGCCAACTAAAAAAACGTCGTAAACAATGTGGTTGTAATACATGACGGGATAGACATGAGCGATTACGTACGCCTCTGCGCTCATGGAGCTGATTGGCATCAAAATGCCAGAGTATAAAAAAGCGGGTAAAATCGTAAGCATCAGGGTTAAAACCACGGCCAATATCTGCGTTGAGACGAGTATGGAGATGAGTAGACCCAAACCAAGCGACACCAGTATATAGATTTCGCTGCTTAACCAATATAAAAAGAAGTTTCCACGAAATGGCAGGTCAAAAAGATAGACGACAAGCAAAAAGAGAATAAAAACGTTTAAAGAGTGCAGGGCGAAGACGGCTGAGAGTTTCGCCATTAAAAACTCCAACTTACTCACGCTCGATGAGTAAAAGTTGAAAATGGTCCCTTTCTCTTTCTCTTTGGCGATAATCAAAGCGGTAAGGATGGCGGGAGCGACAAACAAAACGAGTCCCAAAAGTCCGGGAACTATCATCTCTTCGTCTCTGAGCGCTTGATTGAAGAGGTTGCGGTTGTTAAGCGATATGACGCCGCTTTTCATATTCATTTCGTTCGCTAGATTCAACACCGTTCCTCCTATATAGGTTTCAAGGGTATTGGCGCGAGAAGGAAAGGAGGCGTCTATAAAAATTCCCAATTCACTTTTCACGTTTTTAAGAACGTTTTTCTCAAAAGAGGGAGGAATGATTATAATCGCGTCGACGTTCGCTTTTTTTATCTCTCTGAGAGCGTCGGCTTCACTTTCGTTGGAGACGCGCGTATTGAAATATTTCGAGTGCTGAAATTTTTGCGTTAGCATGGTCGAGATTTTGGAGTGGTCGTTGTCTATAATCAAAATACGCGCTCCCGTCACTTGCATTCTAATGCCAAAACCAAAAAGGACGACTATCATGATGGGCAAGAGATAGGGCATGATGATTATTTTTGTGCGGACGAGCTCAAACAACTCTTTTACGAAGTAGGCTTTTATGACGCGAAATCTCATTTGTAAAACTCCAAAAATATCTCTTCAAAATTCTTGGCGTTTGCAAAGCGTTCGTAGAAATTTTCCACGCTGTCGTCGGCCACTTTTTTTCCATCTTTCAAAAGAACGACTCTGTCGCAAAATTCGGCTTCGCTCATGTAGTGGGTGGTTATTAAAATGGCCATTCCCATCTTCTCTTTGAGCTCTTTTAAAAGTTTCCAAAATTGAGCTCTGGCTATAACGTCCACCCCGCTCGTAGGCTCGTCCAAAAACAAGATGATGGGTTCATGCAAGATGGCGGTGGCTAGTGAAAAACGCTGATTGATTCCAATGGGCAAATCTTTGGGCATCTTGTCCAAGTAGTCGTTAAAGCCCAACTCCATCGAGTATTTGTTTATGAGTTCGACGCTTTTCTTTGCGTCTATTTTATGCATGGAGGCGAAAAAAAGCATGTTTTCCCTTACGCTCATGTCATCATATAAGGCAAAATGCTGACTTACGTAACCTATTTTACTTTTTAGCTCTTTTCTGTCGTTCGCGCTGCTTATTTTTTTATTTAGTAAGTAGAGTTCGCCTTCGTCGATTTTTAAAAGACCGAGAAGCATCTTGATAAACGTGGTTTTTCCAGCTCCGTTGGCGCCTAACAAACCCAATATTTCAGAGCTTTTTAGTTGTATGTCGACTTTCTCGTTTGCTATGAAAGCGCCAAATTTTTTGGTGATTTTTTTTGCGTTCATGACAACTTCGTTTTTCTTCAGGGCGTTTTTTGCGGGCGATATGTTTATCGTTGGCAAAAGTTTGTTGTTTTTTTTCGCGTTTTCAAAAAATAGATTTTCAAGAGAGACGCTTTTATCGTTTACTTCGGAGATGACCTTCCCCTCGTCAAACAGTAGAACTCTGTCCATCTTTTGAGCCTCCTGCATATAAGCGGTGCTAATGAGAGCCACCATGTCGTACTCTTTGGCGTTTTGTTTTAAAATGTCCCACAGCTCAAGGCGACTCAGTGGGTCGACTCCAGTCGTTGGCTCGTCCAAGATAAGAAGAGAGGGGCGATGAAGCATGGTGCAGATAAGAGAGAGCTTTTGCATCATTCCTCCGCTTAAATCTCCGGCTTGCCTATCTAAAAAAGCGCTGAGTCCAGACATGCTCAAGAGGCGTTTTTTGTACTCTTCAAACGCCAGGTCTTTTTTCAAGTCTCTAATGTCGGCAAAAAAATCCAAATGCTCCGCCACGCTCAACGTGTCGTATAAAACAAGCCCAATCCCTTGAGGCATGTAACCCATGACGGGTTTTAATTTTTGCGACTCTTTTGGATTTGTATAAACTACGTTGTCAAACGTTATCTTGGCGTCAAATTTTATAACGCCGGCGATGGCGTTGAGCGCGGAACTCTTGCCAGCCCCGTCGGCTCCAACAAAACCTATGATTTCGCCTTTATTGGCTTCAAGGTTTAGCCCACTGATGGCCACTCTGTTTTTGTGCGAAACCGATAACTCTTCAATCTTTAAATACGCCATCGTCGACTTTATATTTGAGGGATTTGCGTGAGTGACGAGGGAAGAGTCTCCGCGTCAATCGAGACGATTCCAATGGCGGGAGTGCCAAGTTTCAAAATCGGATCGTATTTGAGAGGTTTTAAGTGAATGGAATAAACTCTTTGTATTCTATCGCTTCTAACGCTCACCTCTTTTGGAGTAAACTCCGCTTTTGCGGAAATATTTACAACCTTGGCTTTTATGGGTTTGTTTGGGTAGGCGTCTACGAAGATGACGGCGTCGTCGCCTAGTTTTATCCTTCCATTCTCCAGCGTGTCCACGTAAAGTTTTAGGTAGTACGAAGCAGTGTCGCTTAGCGTTACGACAACGCCTCCGGCTGAGACCACTTCACCTTCGTTTGCCACCTTTTCAATGACGAAACCATCCGTTGGAGAGTAAAGAGACAACTCGTTTATCATGGCGTTTATCTCGTTTTTTTGAGACTTTAAAACTTCCGTTTGCGCGACCATCGCTTGTAGTTTGTCTTGCGCGGAGAAAAGATTTTGTTTCGCGCTCTCAATCTTAGAGAGATTGTCTTTCGCCATTTGCAACTCTATGGAAGCAATTTGCAAGTTGTCGCCTAGTCTCTCTTTGTCGATTTTGGCTCTTTGTAAACGTTGGGACAAAGTTTTGTATCGTAGCTCCACCAATTCAAAAGCCTCTAAAGAGATGGCTTTGTTTTTGTAAAGCTTTTGATTTCTTGCATACTCTTTTTTGGCATGATTTACGTTAAGCGTCAGCTCGTTTATCTCAAGCTCGACGCCTTTTAAAGAGTTCTTCAAAGCTGATAGACTCTCCTCTTTTATCGTCACTGCGTTTGGCAAAGTTTTACTCAAAAGAGCAAAGTCTAGTTTTTGGGCTTCAATGGTTTTGGAAAAAGCGTTTTTTTGTAGTTTCATGTTGTTGATGGACGCTTCCATGGCTTCTCGTTTGCTTAAAAACTCATTGGATTTTAGTCTTGCGATTTTTTGATTTAAGAGTACGGAGTCGCCCTCTTTGACAAAGATTTTATCCACTCTCGCGGGATATTTGCTGTTGAGCAATATCAAATCGCCATCCATGGTTCCACTGCCGGCAATGAGCTTTTCATTTAATTTTTGAGGATTCAATTTTTGGTATATAAAAAACAGACTCAAAACTATGAGAATGGAAAATATGATGATCGCAACGTACTTTTTCATAATTGTCGCCTTTTATTTGTCTGAGATATAGCCATCGCCAAAAAGCCCGGCTAACAAATCGTCCGCCCGAACTTCAGCGCTCACTTTTCTATTTTGAATGTTTGCGCGAGGATAAATTTTTACGATTTTTCCCGTACGGGTTTTCTCGTCGCCGTCCACTTTGTACTTAAACGCGTCGCCGACTTTTACGAGTTTGTAGCTTTTTTGGTCAAACTCCAAAATCAACTTTCGCTTAGTTTTGCTTTGAATTTTAAATACCG
>CALDOC010000231.1 GCA_937914675.1 uncultured Sulfurimonas sp. | reverse complement strand
CGCTCTCTTCTCGTCTAATCGTCATATGAAGTAAAGTCCATCCGTAAATATTTTGAATATTTATATCTTTTAGTTCATTTAAAATCTCTGAAAACAGTTTTAAATCACTTTTGTAAATCACTTTTTCAATAGCTTCAAAGAGGTCTTTGAAATCTTCTTTGTAAGCGCTAATCTTATTCTGTGTTTCTTGAGAGAGCGAATCTATAGTTTGCATTTTACATCCTTTTTTTATATTATAATTGAGAGGAGTATATCGACTTTTGTTTAATGTCAAATTAACGCTTTTTGATATATAATCTTCTTAATCTTAAATAGAAGGAAGAAGTGAATGAGAAAAATTCTTATAGTAGCCATGATTGTGCTTATGTCACAGTTAAGCGCGTACGCGGGAGCTAAAGGTGATATGAGACACGCTAATCCTTTGCCAAATCTGGTGAGTTTAACTATGAGCAAAGCGTCTGTTTTGCAATTGAGTGAAACGCAGATTAAAGCTTTGGAAGATTGGCAAAGAGTAAACAAACCAAAAATCATGAGTTTGGTGGCGTTAGTTATAAGTAAAGAGCAGACGCTTTTGGAAGAGTCTCTTGCAGAAGACAAAGACGTAGTGAAAAAAGCGGAAACTATGTTAGACGCGCGCAGAGAAATCATTAGGTTGAAAACTCTTTGTCGAGCTAATTTGAAAAACGTATTGAGTGCGCAACAGTACGCTCAAGTTATTGGCATTTATAAAAACAACTTAGAAAAGAAAGATAAAAAGAAAGCAAAGGACGCCAAAAAGAAAGCGAAGAAAGATAAAAAGAAAGAAAAGAAAAATCAAGAAGATAACGATATGTAATAGAGATGAAAATCTCTATTACGTAAGTTTATTGAAAAGAAGTTCCACCATCGATGACTATTGTTTGTCCCGTTAGCCATGAAGCCGCGTCTGAACAAAGAAAAGCGCATGCTCCAGTTAAATCAGTCGCGTCGCCCATGCGACTAAGCGGAGAGCGTTTAACCACTTCAGCTTTTACTTCTTCATAATTTGGAAACGCTTTAAGCGCGTCTGTATCAATTGGTCCACCGCTGACCGCGTTTACGCGAATGTTTTTCTCTCCGAGTTCCGCTGCCGCGTAACGAACCATCGTCTCAACCGCGGCTTTGTTTGTTCCATGACCCGCGTAGTTTGGAGTGTAAACAAGATTTCCCGTTGAACTCATAGAAATGATGCTTCCACCGCCAGTTTTTTCCATGCGTTTAACGGCTTCTTGCGCGCCTACGACAAACGCTGAAACCGTAGCGGTGTAGATGTTTCCCAAGCCTTTTGGTTTAAGTCTCATAAATGGAGCGAAGCCACCAACGACTGCGCGACCGGAGATTATGGCGTTGGAGATAAAATAGTCTAGTCTATCAAAGTCCGCGTCAAATTCTTTATAAACGTCTTTATAAGTATCCGGCTCTAAAATGTTGAGTAGATAAGCGCGAGCTTTTATGCCGTACTTGCTTTGAACGTCTTCAATAATTTCAGTTGCGGTTTGGGCGTTTGAAGCGTAGGTAAACGCGACGTCGCAACCTTTTGAAGCAAACTCGTAAACGATAGCTTTACCGATACCGCGAGTTCCGCCACTAATAAATAACGTTTTGCCTGTCATTGTTTTTTCGATCATTCTTATAATCCTTTAATAGTGTAGTTTTTCATGACTTCTTCGATTTTTTTCATGTTTTCTAGGCTTGGAGGAGTGAGAGGAAGTCTATACTCCAAAGTTTCTATAAGTCCAGCGATGTACATGGCCGCTTTGATTGGAATGGGGTTTGACTCGCAAAACAAGACTTTGTTCATAGGGTAAAGTTTGTCGTTCATGGCCTTTGCTCCGGCAAAATCGCCACTGAGCGCGAGTCTAACCAATTCTGATTTCATGTCAGGCAAAAGATTTGAAGTCACGGAAGTGATTCCAGCTCCGCCATTTGCTAAAATAGGGTAGTCAATGGCGTCATCTCCGGAAAATACTTTTAAATCTGGTCGACGAGATAAAAGCTCTATGGTTCGTTCTAATGAACCCGTAGCTTCTTTGATGCCATAGATGTTTTTTACATCGTCAAAAAGTCTGATGACGGTATCCGCGCTAATGTCGACTGCGGTGCGACCAGGAACGTTGTACAGCATAAATGGAAGTTCTGGCACAGACTCGGCAATTGCTTTGTAGTGTTGATAAAGACCCTCTTGAGATGGCTTTACGTAATATGGAGCTACCGAAAAGATGGCGTCGACGCCACATTCTTGCGCCACTTTCGCGGCTTGAATAGCTTCTGAAGTTGAGTTGCTTCCAGCCCCAGCGAGTACTTTCGTTTTAGTGCCCTTACAAACCTCTACAGCGATTTCCATGCATCTTCTATCTTCTTCGTACGACAGCGTCGCGCTCTCGCCAGTCGTCCCTATTGGGCAGACGGCGTCGATGCCATTGTTGATTTGACGTTGTACAAGAGCGGCGTAAGTCTGCTCGTCTAGTTTTCCATTTTTAAATGGAGTTATAATCGCGGTTGTAGAACCAGTTACTAAATTCATTCTAATTAGCCTTTAAAAATAATGGGTAATTATAGCTAAAAAGTTTTAATTTAGGCTATCTGAATATTTAATTTTTCTATGGAATATTCTACTGCTTTGTCAAAATTATTGAGTATATTGTCTTGACCAATGAGTTCTGAAATATGATGTTTTTTTAAATCCGTCATAACGGATTGTTTGACTCCCGAGAGTACGATTTCAACGCCTGTTGATTGAAGTTCTTGTATCATTCCTTGTAAATTGTGAAGGCCGGTTGAGTCAATAAATGGAACGTGTCTCATACGAATAATGATAATTTTGCTTTTAAGTCCAATCTTTTTAATTGTACTGGCGTACTGTTTTGCGGAGCCAAAAAAGAGTGGACCGCTGATTTCATAAATTGATATTTCAGTTGGTAAATCGGTATAGTCTTCGATGATGTCGCTATCGATGTTTCTCTCCACATTATCGCCAATGCCCAAATCCGCCATTCTCTTCATAAACAAAAGCGAGGCCAAAATGACTCCAACTTCAATCGCCACCGTTAAATCAACAAAAATCGTTAGGAAAAAAGTGGACAGTAAAACAACGACGTCAAAAGGGGAGTCATGCAATATCGCTAAAAACGAACGCCATTCGCTCATGTTGTAAGCGACAACAATCAATATTCCAGCTAAAACGGACATGGGAATAAGTTTCGCCATGCCGCCAAAAAACAACATGATTATGAGTAGCGTTAAGGCGTGAACCATTCCAGCGATAGGCGTTCTTCCTCCATTTTTTACATTAGTGGCGGTTCGAGCGATTGCCCCAGTCGCAGGTATTCCCCCAAAAAAAGGCGTAACGATATTTGCTACTCCTTGCGCTATAAGTTCTGTGTTTGAGCGGTGGTTCCCACTAATCATGCCATCTGCGACAACCGCTGAAAGAAGAGACTCAATGCTTCCCAATAGGGCTATGGTAAAGGCGGGCGCGACATACATGCTTAAGTGGCTCCAATCCAACGTTGGCGCAGAAAAACTTACGCTGCTTGGAATCTCTCCAAAAAAACTTTCGATAGTGCTTACTGGCAAGTTGAAAATTTGAACTAAAATTGTCAGAAAAATTATAGCGATAAAAGAACCAGGGACTTTTTTAATGAATTTTGATGAATAGACCGTTATTAATATAGTGACAAGCGCAATGACCAAAGCGTAATGGTTAATGTCCGAGAGATGCTTAAAATAGAGCATCCATTTGTCAATAAACTCAGCGGGCAGTTTGTCTATGTCCAGACCAAGCGCGTCTTTCACTTGAGTTGAGAAGATGACGACTGCGATTCCACTTGTAAAGCCAACCACCAAAGGATGGGGAAAGTACTTAATCAGCGCTCCCATCTTCAATAGACCAAAAATGACCAATATTACGCCGGACATAATCGTAGATATGATTAATCCATTTACGCCATACTCTTGGACGAGACCAAAAACGATGATGACGAACGCGCCGGTAGGTCCACCAATCTGAACTCTGCTTCCACCAAGTAGCGAGATTAAAAACCCCGCTATAACAGCTGTAACGAGACCTTTTTCAGGTGAGACGCCAGACGCCACGGCAAACGCGATGGCTAAAGGAAGGGCTACGATGCCAACGACCACTCCTGAAAAAACGTCAGTCGTTATCTGCTCTTTTGAAATGCCCTCTTTTAGGAGAGTGAAGAATTTTGGTTTGAAAAGTTTTTGCATATTCTAGCCGTCCAGATGGGATGTTATCTGAACGAACTTATATCAAAATAAGCATTAAGAAGTTGTTAAGTGGAACTATTCGCTTTTTCTTAAAATAATCGTGGTCGATTTGTCAAAGTTAAAATATTTTTGAGACGCGTTTTGAACTTGTTCGGGGCTGATTTTGTTTATATTGTCCTCGTAAGTTAAAAGGGGAGTCATGTCGCCGCGAACCAAATAGCTTCCAAAAAGATTGGCTACGGAAGTTGAACTCTCAAGCGAGTAAATAAAATCGGATTTTGAGTTTATTTTTACTTTGTCTAGTTCCGCTTTTGTGACTTTTGCGTTTTTCATAAGCTCTATTTGCTCTAGCAACTCTTTTTCAACTGTTTCGGCTTTAACGTCAGGATTGCAAGTCGCCAAAAAGATAAAAAGAGATGGGTCGACGTTTTCCATGTTGTAAGCGTAGACTGAATTGACTAAATGTTTTTTGTCAATAAGCTCTTTGTATAAACGAGAGCTTTTTCCAGAGTATAAAATTTCAGAGATTACGCTTAAAGTGATTTGGTCGGGATCTTGAAAATTTGGAATGTGAAAAGCAATTGCTATCATTTCGACTTCGCTCTCTTTATGAACGATGATTCGTTTTGCGCCATCTTGTTCAGGTTCCACAAATTTCATTTGGGGAATTTTCACTTTGTTTTTTATCTCTCCAAACGCTTTTTTTGCGCTTTTAAACACTTCTTTTGGGTCAACGTCGCCGGTGACCATTAAGATGGCGTTGTTTGGTTGGTAGTAAGTGGCGTGAAAATCTTTTATATCGTCAATACTCCAAGTTCTAATGTCGTTCATGAAGCCTATCGGAGTCCAGTGATATGGATGGTAAACGTAGGCGTTGTTGAACATGGCAAAGTAGAGAAAACCCATAGGAGAATTTTCCGTTCTCCAGCGTCTCTCTTCCGTCACAACGTCGCGTTCTGGTTGAAACTCTTCATCTTTAAGCTTTAGGTTTTGCATAAGTTCCGCGTAGAGTTCGACAGATTTGTTAAGATTGTCCGTGCTTGATTTTATGTAGTAGTGAGTGTAATCAAAACTTGTCGAAGCGTTGTTGACTCCACCCACGCTTTTTACTTCTTTGTCAAATTCGCCAGCTTTTAGGTTTTTGCTTGACTTGAAGTTCATGTGTTCTAGCATGTGCGCTATGCCCGTTTTCCCCATAATCTCGTTACGACTGCCAACTTTGTAAAAGATGTCGGTGCTTATGACGTTTGTAGAGTTTTGAAGAGGAATGACTACTATTTGTAGTCCGTTTTTGAGAGTTTGAGTCTCGTACTTTGGTAGTGATGATGCCATGAGCGTTCCTAAGGTTAGTATGATTGTTAAGATTGTTTTCATTTATTTTCTATCTGCGCCTATCGCTTGCGCGATATTTTTATATCCATCCGCTTTAAGCAGTTTGATAAGTTCTTTGTTTATATTCATAATCATGTCCGGTCCATGAAAAATAAGTCCACTGTAGATTTGCACCAAAGACGCCCCGGCCTTAATTCGCTTGTAAGCTTCCTGGGCGGAATCTATCCCACCGACGGAAATAAGTATAGTCTTTCCATAAAGCTCTTTGGCAAGGGCGTCAAAGATTTTAAAACTTTTCTCTTTTAAAACGGCTCCGCTGAGTCCACCTATCTTTTGAGGGTTTTTAACGAGCGAGTAGTCTATCGTCGTGTTAGTCGCGATGACGCCGTCAGCTCCTTTTTCCACAGCCATTTTAGCGAGAGCGACGGCGTCTTCTATCTCCATGTCGGGGGAAATTTTTAAAAGTATTGGCGTTTTTGTGAGCGCTTTGGCCTGCATGAAAAGATTGGAGATGAACGCTTCGTTTTGCAAGTCGCGAAGTCCCGGAGTGTTTGGAGAGGAGACGTTGATGACGAAGTAATCGCCAAGGCCGTCAAAAGCTTTGATTAGATGAATGTAATCGTTTATGGCTTCGCTCTCAGGAGTGTTTTTGTTTTTTCCAATATTTATACCTATGGGAGTGGTAAAGGGAAATCTTTTTTTTACTCTTTTAACCACTTTGTAAGCTCCGTCATTGTTAAAGCCCATGGCGTTTTGAATCGTCTCTTCTTCTATGTGTCGAAACATTCTTGGCTTGGGGTTTCCCGGTTGCGCTCTTGGAGTGACGGTTCCAATCTCGGTAAAACCAAAACCTAAAATCTGAACGCCTCTTATCATAGTCGCGTTCTTGTCAAATCCAGCGCCCAAACCGACGGGGTTTAAAAACGCGCGACCAAATAATTTTTGAGTTAAGACGTCATCGGTGACAAAGTGGGATTTTAAAAAAAAGTTAAAAGGAATTTGGCAAACGTTGGGAAGGCTTAAAACAAATGCGGCGAGGTGATGCGCGGTTTCGGGTTGAAGTTTGAAAAGGAGAGGTTTTAGGGTTTGATAATTTATCATTTTATGATTGCGCCTATAGGAAAATTTAAGAAATTGTACTAGAATAATGCTAATGATTTGATAAAGGATTCAAAGTGATAAAAGTTTTAGTGCCATTGGCGAAAGGTTTTGAAGAGATAGAAGCGGTGAGCGTCATAGACGTTTTACGGCGAGCGGAGATAGAAGTTCTAGTGGCTTCTTTAGATGGCGCGTCACTTGTAAAAGGCGCAAACGGCATAACGATTCAAACGGATTTTGAAGTCAAAGACGTAAGCGCGTCTCAAATAGATATGATAGTGTTGCCCGGCGGTTGGGGTGGAACTTATCTACTCGCCGATGACGTAAACGTTCAAAACATTTTAAAAGAGATGGATGAAAAGGGAAAAAACATAGGCGCCATTTGCGCGGCTCCATTCGCTCTAAACAAAGCGGGCGTTTTAAAGTCGAAATACACTTGTTATCCGTCGGTTGAAGAGGAGATGCAAAGAGAAGGCTACCAAGGGGATTTAAGCATGGTTGTCGAAGATGAAAACGTCATAACCTCTCGTGGGCCCGCCACCGCCATCTGTTTTGCTTTGAGCATTGTTAAGAAGTTAAAAGGCGAAGAAGTCTACAAAAATTTGAAGTCTGGAGTTTTAGCGGATTTTTGTGATTAAAGAAGTTCTTGAAACTTCTTTAAAGGCAGCGGTTTAGAGATAAAATAGCCTTGAACGTATTCGCAATCGATATGCTTTAGAAATTCCATATGCTCTTTTGTTTCGACGCCTTCAGCTATGACTTCAAGTTTAAATTGTTTAGAGATGCTTACTAACGTTTTAACCAGATTCGCGTCTCCCGCATGCGTTGAAATATTTTGAATAAAACTACGATCAATTTTTAAAAAATCAAATGGCAGATTTTTGAGATATGAAAGCGAAGAGTAACCCGTCCCAAAATCATCCATCGCAAAAGTGAAACCAAACGATTTTAATTCATTCATTTTATCAATCGTCGCGGGTAGGTTGTCTATGGCGACTGATTCCGTTAACTCAAGTTTAAACGCGCTTGGGCGTACGTCATGAGCTTGCAAAATTCGCATAACGTTATTTACAAAATTTTCTTTTTGAAACTGTTTTGGGCTTATGTTGATGGCGATTGTTTTTATGCTCTCTTGAAGCGTTTTGTACTTTAAACAAGCGTCCTTGATAACCCAGTCTCCTATCTCGATGATGAGATCGCTTTTTTGAGCGTGAGGTATGAAGTTGTCGGGAAAGACTACTCCTTTATTTGGATGATTCCATCTGATAAGAGCTTCGCAAGACGTAATTTTCCCCGTTTTTGTCTCAACGATTGGCTGAAAATAGAGTTCAAATTGTTCTTCTTTTAACGCCTCATGAAGTTCCCTCTCCAATGTCAATTCGCTTGTTAACATGTCACTCATTTTTTGTTCAAAAAAGCGGGTATTGTTTCGACCGCTCTGTTTTGCTTTGTACATCGCAATATCGGCGTCTTTTAAAATATCGTTGATGGTTTCCTTACTAGAGCTTATGAGTTTAACGCCTATGCTTATAGTTATTGTTAAAGAGTTGGTTGTTAGTTGTAGTGGTTGCGTAAGTAGCTTATGCAGTTTCACGGCTAC
>CALDOC010000230.1 GCA_937914675.1 uncultured Sulfurimonas sp. | reverse complement strand
TGAAGTCCGTCTATTCGCATGTCGGCGCGAACAGGGAGCTGATGGCGATGATAGCCTACGAGCCGATTTTGATTATGTTGGCGGTTGGATTTTTCATGCTAAACGGAAGTTTTGAAATATCCGCCATAAGGGAAAACCCTCCATCCTTTCTCCATCTTTTTTTGCTATTCTTGGCGTTTTTAACGGTGATGCCCATCAAACTCAAAAAGTCCCCATTCGACGCGACCGAAGCGCACCAAGAGATAGTCGGCGGCGTCGAAGTGGAGTTTAGCGGCGTTTTCTTCGAGTTTTTGTACATGGCGAAATGGCTCGAATACGTCTTCGTTTATCTGTTGCTTTTCTTGTTCGCCGGGAACAGCGTCGCGCTTGGTCTCGCTCTAGGCGTCGGCGTTTTCTTCTTGGTGAATTTGGTCGACAACTCCACCGCGAGGGTGAGGATAGACCACTTGGTGAAAATCGTTTTGAGCGTCGGTCTCACTTTTGGCGTCTTAAATCTCATAGGACTCGTTTATGTTTGATTTGAAAAAGTACAGAAAAAAATCGCCTTGGATACTGCACTACAACGCGGGCAGTTGCAACGGTTGCGACATCGAAATTTTGGCGGCTCTCGGACCAAAATACGATCTCGAGAGGTTCGGAGTCGTAAACACGGGCAACCCAAAACAATCCGACGTGTTTTTAGTCACGGGTCCGGTGACCTTTAGAAGCAGAGAGCGACTTGTCGAGCTTTATACGCAAATGCCAGAGCCAAAGGTCGTCATCGCGTTTGGAAGCTGCACCTGCACGGGCGGCGTTTTTCGCGACATGTATAACGTGGAAGACGGGATAGACAGATACATTCCCGTGGACGTTTACGTCCCCGGTTGCGCGGCTTCTCCCGAGCTTCTCATCGACGGCGTCGTAAAAGCGCTGGAGATTTTGGAGCAAAAAACGAAAGAGATGGAGAAGCCGTTTCAGCTTTTCAAAGAGGCGACGACGCGAGACGGAATCACAAGCAGAAGAAACATCGCGTTGAAAGTGGGAGAAAAAGATGAAGAAGATTAAAGTGACGCTCGACATAGTCTCAGACGAGATACGAATTTTTTACGATTATAAAAAATGGCATTTTTTGACCATAAACGGCGTGGCGCTTGAGGGCGACAGACTCGAAGTTCAATGGATATTTTCCAGATACGAGACCATGGACGAGATAGTCATGTTTTACGCGGAGTGCGCTTACAAAGACGTCATTCCCTCCATCGTCGATACGATTCCCTCGGCGATTATTTCGCAAAGAGAACTTGTGGACATGTTCGGGGTGGAAGTGGAGGGAAGCGAAAAAGGGCTTTATCTCGACGCGGATTCCACGCAAAGCCCTTTGAGCGGGTGTTCGATATGAAAAAAACCATCAACATACCCTTAGGATCGCAACATATCTCGCTACTCGAACCCGTTCGTTTTAAGTTCGAGTGCGAAAACGAGAAGATAATCGGCGTCGATTCCGACGTCGGCTTTGTGCATCGCGGCGTCGAAAAAGCTTGTACGACGAACTTCAAATACGACGCCGTCGGTTACGTGGTAGCGAGAGTTTGCGGGCTTTGCGCCATAACGCATTCGCTCTCCTACACTGTGGCCATCGAGAAGCTTCTTGGCGTTGAAGTGAGTAGAAAAGCGAAATATTTGAGAATTTTGCTCTTGGAACTCGACCGCGTCCACTCTCATATGCTTTGCCTCTCCCATACATGCGAAAACGCGGGTTTTGAAGCGATGTTTATGCGAATCATGGGCGACAGGGAGCTCGTCATGGAGTCGCAAGAGCTTTTGACTGGGAACAGAATCCAGTTCGATTTCATTAGCGTCGGGGGAGTAAACAGAGACGTAAACC
>CALDOC010000229.1 GCA_937914675.1 uncultured Sulfurimonas sp. | reverse complement strand
AATAAATAACGCGAAAAATATTTTGGTTTTCTTTATATTCGTAAACTAACCGCATGTGATGTATTTGTAAAATAGAATAAACAATATATAAGCCTAGTCCCATCCCATGAGTTTTATTTTTCGTATCTGTATGAAAAGGCTTGAAATACTCTTGTAAGGGTTTTTGAAGTTCTACTCCGTTGGAGATAAATAGGAGCTGATTATCCTCTTCTTTTATGATGACCTTTGCGTCCGTAGAGTATTTTAGGGCGTTGTCAATGAGATTTTTTAGAGCCATGGAGAATAAATCCAAGTCGACGTTTATCTTTTTTTTAGAGATGTTTTGAAGAATGATATTGTCCGTTTTATCAAGCATTAGCATCTCTATGGATTTTTGCGCAAGAGTCTCCATGCTGTAAGCGCGCATGTTTGGATTGTAGTTCTTTGAAACTATCTGTTCAACCTTTGCAAAGTCGTCTATAAGGAAGTTGAGTTTTTCAAAGATGGCGACGATTCTCTTTTTTTGTTTTTCATCGTCTATGAGTTCGCTCACTATTCTCCCTTTGGCGATGGGGGTTTTTAGTTCATGCATAACCGTACGTAAAAAAAGTTGTCTTGATTTTAGTTGACGCTCGGCGTCGTTTATGTTTTTGAGAATCAAATAGTAGATAAATATAAACAGCCCAACGACAAAAAGTATGATAAAAACGTCTATATGACCGCGCTCAAACTTATTGGATTTGTCTTCAAAAAGCACTCTAAAATGAGGAGCTAGAACATGTAAATAATAGCTGTCATGAAGAGACAAAATTTCAAATCCATTCCTTGTTATGATTGGCTTCTCTAAAGAGTCAAAAACTTGCTTTGGGTCTTCAACTTGAATGAAATTCAAATCTTCCAGATATTTTATCACGCTCTCTTTAGGCAATCTTTCTTTTCTAATATGACGCGTTAATCGTTCATAGTCGCGTATGACGTTTTCATTTTCTTTGGCGTCTCTCATATGATAAAAGGGTAAAATAGCCAAGATAAGCAATATAAATAAAAAGACGAATACGATCGTGATTTTTGTTTTTAGAGAAAGAGTTAGTTTCATTGCGAGAGCTTATAGCCTAATCCACGGATAGAGTGCAAATATCTTGGATTTTTAGAGTCGTCGCCAAGTTTAGAACGGAGTCTACCGATAATCACGTCTAAACTTTTGGAATAACTATCGCTCAAACTCTCGCAACTCTCAACAATCTGCTCTCGCGAGACCACCGCGTTTGTATTACGCAGTAAACACAGCATCACTTCGTACTCTGCATGAGTAAGTTCCAAGTCATCTTCTTTGAAGGTAACTCTTAAAGTGGATTTGTCGTATCTGAAATCGCTTTGAACTATGGGCTG
>CALDOC010000228.1 GCA_937914675.1 uncultured Sulfurimonas sp. | reverse complement strand
AGACCCACTTTTTGTAGGGTGGAAGTATACAGAGTTAGAACTTATATTTTCCTTATTTTCTGCATACTATCAAATTATCTACAAATTATGATTGTGTATTGACCATCCATATGGAAAATATGTTTAAATATCCCCAAAAAGACATTAAAGATCTCTCCGTCACTCCTGATTCTTTCAGTTCTTCCAAAAGCGGCTTATAGAGCTCTAACCATGTTTCTCTCGCCTTCGCATCGATTCTAAATGGGGCATGGCGACCTATCATTTGCGGGGCTCCACGATTTTTATTGAAGTATGCGGGTCCGCCACATATTTGTATAAAAAAATCTGCTGAATTTACTTTCGCCTGTTCAAACTCTTTTTCATCTTTTGGAAAGATATGAGCTATTTCACTCACTCTAATGGAGTCGTAATGTTTTGAAATCATCTCTCTGATTCCACCTTCGGTTACTTCTATCAAAAACTCTGGTATCGGTTTGCTTACTGGAGGTCTTACTCCAAATTGTGCATGTGTTATTTCTAAATTCATCTCTATCCTTATATTTGTTTTATTGGTGTTTTGATTCTATACGCCACTGCAAAAAGCAGTGGCACGTAGATTAAGTTGAGAACTGTCGCCCATGCAATGCCAAAGCCTAAAGAGACTGCCATCGGCTGTAGTATCTTCGCCTGTCCCGATGCGAAAAATATCAGAGTGATCAATCCCAATACAGTTGTTAACGATGTTAGCAAAATTGGTCTTAGCCTAGTCTTCGCGTTTCTCATAAGCTCTTCCGTGTCTTTTGACTTTTTGATAAAATCCACCATGATGAGACCATCATTCACCACGACACCTGCGAGACCCACAACTCCTATGAGCCCTGGCATCGTTAGATTTAGACCCATGAGCCAATGTCCAACATAAACACCAAGTAAAACGAGGGGTATCGTGCTTATGACTATGAGTGATTGTTTGATGGAGTCAAACAACCAGATAAGAGTTATGAAGATGAGGAAAAGAGCTATCAATGCCGACTGCATCATCTCTTTTTTGTTTTTATTGTTCTCTTTCTCCTCTCCTTTAACGTCGACCTTATACTTTTTCTCTTCCAACTCTTTTATGCTTGTTTGTAAGATCTCCATCACCTCGGATGAGGTCATCTTTGTTTTGTCCAAAGAGGCGTAAACACTCCGTATGCGTCTTCCATCCTCTTTTTTTAAAGTCACAAAACTTTGAACGTAAACAAACTCGCATATCTCTTTTAACACGACGTATTGGTCAGTTGAGGGTATCTGTAATTCCACTCTATTAATGGAGTCTATATCTTTGTTTATGCCGCTCTCTATCCTGATTCTAATTAAGCCCTTTGAGTTAAATAATTTTCCATACTCTCCTTTTAGGTAGTATGCTCGAAGTTCACTAGAAATCAACTCTTCATTAAACCCAAGTTCTTGACCATACTGATTTACACGTAACTTCAACTCTTTTTCGCCAATGTCCGCATCATCACCTATGTTAAATACTCCCTCAATAGTAGACAATTTCTCTTTTAAAGTAGCGAGTCCCTCTAATATGTCAATATTCTCATTGACGCTTAAACTTATCTCTATGTCATTTGCCACCACTCCCGCTCCAGGGACTTTTGTCACAAGCTCCTCATACACCAAAGTGCCATTGTCTTTTAGATTTATCTCGTCTTTTAAAAGTTCTTTGATATGTTTAGCTATCTCTTTCGCGTCTTTGTTTCTTATCTGAACGTTTGGATCGTACTCTAAGGACAAGTATGGGCTTACATAGGTGTCAAACACATTTACGGGGGCCCGCTCATGCAAATCCACAAAGATGTGAAAGAGGTTGTCACCAAGTTCCGCCCTATTTTTAGAGTCCATTTTAAAACCGACTACCGACGTGACCGAGGACATGTCTTCTTTGTCTAAATTTTCTAGTAAAATCTTTTCCAACTTTGTGACAATTTTTTCCGTATCTGTCAATTCATTGTTTATATTCACTTTTCCGTAAACATAGATTTGAGTGTTGTCAAAGTCTGGAAAGAGTTGAAACTTTGTGTTTTTCACCATGACATATGTGAAGGATATAATGCTTATGACGATAACTAAGAGTGATATGATTTTTCTCTTAAACACAAAATGAAGCATCGTATTGTATACAAAGTACATTTTCTCCCAAAAAACTTTTGTAAAACTTCCACTTTTTGAGACCTTTAAAAAATCATGTGCATGAAGTGGCAAGAAGTAAAATGCTTCAAAGAGCGATGAAAGCAGTAAAACGCTAATCATAATAGGAATGATTTTGATAAACATCCCCATGTCTCCCGTCATGAGAAGCATAGGTAAAAAAGCGAAAACCGTCGTGAGAGTCGCCGTTAAAACCGCTGGAAACATTTCAGTCGCTCCGACTATGACGGCTTCTCTCCTCTCCATCCCCTCTTCCAAATGTCTATAGATATTTTCCGCCACGACTATGGCTTCATCCACTAACATTCCAAGTGCGATAAGCGCCCCCAAAAGTGAAAGCATGTTTAGACTATTGCCAAGAATCTCAGTCGCTATGAGACCTATCATGAAGCTGACGGGAATCCCAATCGCCACGACCATGGCTATACCTCGATTGATAAATGTTAACATAGCTAAAAACACCAACATGAGTCCAAACACTATGTTTGAAAAGACTACGTTAAGACGATTCTTAATCCAAATGGATGTATCCGTATAGATGCTGTATGATAGTTTTGGATATTTAAGTTCTTGCTCTTTTAAGAGTTTTCGTATATCTTTCACCAAAGCAATCGCATTTCCGCTTTCACTTTTCGTCACGTTGACGG
>CALDOC010000227.1 GCA_937914675.1 uncultured Sulfurimonas sp. | reverse complement strand
TAATTAATATATGAGCGTTATCTCTTTTAAACAGTTCCAAAGCTTCTTTTCCATCGCTTGCGACAAGAACGTTTTTAAAGATTTTTTTCAGTAATTTAGATGCGTTCTCTCTCAATGAAACATTGTCTTCGGCATAGAGCACGCTATAGCCTTTTGCAATGACTTGTAAACTTTTCATGTCTGACATCAAAACACCTTTTCATTCATTTTTATTATAATACCATACATTAACTTTTTCATAATTGAAAAAGTTTTATCCTCTTTTTTGTAAAAATATTATACAATTAAAAAGCCATAAAGGAGTCACAATTGAGTAACAATTCAACAAATGCGATTATTCATCATGAACACTGTAAAGACATTAGAAACATTCTTATCATAGAAGACTCTTTGTCGCTTGTCAGGACGCTCAAAGAGAGTATAATCGACAAGTTGGGAATAGTTTCCGACATAGCCACTCATGAAGTTCAGGCAAAAGAGTTGATGGAAAAAACCCCTTATGACTTAGCCATCGTTGATTTAAACCTTCCAGATAGCAGTGGTAATTTTATAGGTTATCTTATACGAAAAAAAATGGGCGTTATCATTATTACAGCCTCAAACAATGACGACGTTCGTAAAAAACTAACCTCCTTGCCCATTATCGACTATCTTTACAAAACGGACAAAAACAGCATTGTCAACTACGTAATAAAATCAATACAAAGACTTCAAAAAAACAAAGACGCCATTGTTGGGATTTGTGACGACTCGAAACTTATTAGACGGCAAATAGGACAACTTTTGAGTCATCAAAACATTCAGTACGTAGAATTTGAAAATGAAAAAGTTGCAAATGAGTATATTAAAGAGAAAAAAACCATAGACTTGCTGATTACGGATATAAATACGCCGAAAATGAGTGGTCTTGATCTTATTCGAAAGATAAGACAAGAATACTCAGCCGAAAAATTACCCATACTGAGCTTTTCAAGTTCGGGCAATCCTATACTCGTAGCCCAAATTTTAAAGAGTGGGGCAAACGACTATCTGAGCAAACCTACCAACAATGAAGAGTTTCTCACTCGTTTAAACATCTCATTGGATAACTCGCGACTGCACTCGGCTAATGAAGAGTTGATTCTAAAACTTCAAGAGAGTTCGGTAAAAGATTTTTTAACGACCCTGCACAATAGAAACTATTTTCACTCCGTCGTCAAACAAATTCAATCTCAAGCGCAAAGAGAGAACACTAACTATGGAATTATTATGATCGACATTGATTTTTTTAAAAAAGTCAATGATAATTATGGACATGACGTTGGTGACGCCACGATCAAAGAAATCTCCAATATTTTAAAACGCAGCGCTAGAAACTCCGACGTGGTTTGTAGATGGGGAGGAGAAGAATTTTTAATCTTGGTTCCAAATACAAGCATGCAAGAGTTGTCGAATTTTGCCAATAGAATTCGCAAATTGGTGGAGCAACGAGATATAAGCACAAAAGATGGCTTAATAAATTTTAAAGTAACTATCTCTTTAGGCGTGGCGCTATCGAACAAAACAAACGTTTCAAACGCTGAAAATATTATAAATGAAGCGGATGACAGACTATATAAAGCAAAAAACAGTGGAAGGAACAAAGTAGTTTATGAATAAACAAACGATATTATATTTTTTACGTTCGTCTGAGAAAAAAATCGTCTCAGACATGATTCATTACGCCTATAGGTTGGATGAAACGGGAAAAACAAAAGATGAGTTGCCTAGCCTTGGCGTTTATGAAGAGTTTTATGGACTGACGACTAAAGACTTGGGCGTTTACGCGCTCGTCGACAAGAGCGTTGGTGGAGCCATTTGGACGAGACTGCTAAAAAAGGAAGACGACTCTAGCGCTTTTGTCGATGAAAAAACGCCGGTTCTTAGCATGGCCGTGATACCCTCTCTAAGAAACCAAGGAGTGGGAACGCTTATGATGAATCAGTTTCTACAAGAGGCCGCCGCGGTGTATGAGCAGATAAGCACGCATGTGCTTATAGACTCCAAAGCCATTAAGTTTTATGAAAAATTTGGATTTGAAAAGCTTGAAGGCTCTGAGGAAAAGAGTTGCGTGGACGGTTCCCAACTTGCAATCATGATAAAGAAACTAGAAAAAAAAGAAGTCGTTCGACCAAGCGACGGCTACGACGCTTCTTACTGGATGGACTAACTAATCCCAACGTCCAAGTATTTTCGCATGAGCGTTATCTCTTTTTTCTCGTATTTTACTTCGAGACGAGATACTCCCTTATTTCTTG
>CALDOC010000226.1 GCA_937914675.1 uncultured Sulfurimonas sp. | reverse complement strand
TATTTTTCTTCATCGTCGACTACGATGACATGCCGAAATCCTCGCTGTTCCATTAAGACGTAAGCGTCATGAACGTAGATGTTTTCATTTATGTAAAAAACGTTTTTGCTCATGACTTCTTCTATTAAAACGTCATGGTTTGACAGAGAAGCGACTATTTTCAACACGTCGTATTCCGTAAAAATGCCTATTGGTTTTGAGTGTTTGTCAACGATCACCATAGAGCTGATGGAATCTTCTTTCATTTTTAAGATTGCGTCTTTTACCGTTTTGTTAGCTTCTAAAGGAGAGATGAATTTTGTCGCTATGGAAGAAAGTTTCTGATTGTACACAAGCGGTTCCTTGTAAAACGTATATAATTCGCAAGATTAACCAAATCTTCCTAACAATTTCATAAATATGTTATAATCAGTTTAATTGTTACACAAAGGTTTTATTATGGCAAAAGAATACTCATTTGATATTACGGCAAAAATTGACGTACAAAATTTCAAAAACGCAATCAATCTGGTCGATAGGGAAGTCGCGAATCGTTATGATTTTAAAGGAACTACTTACGAAGTTACTTATAAAGAAAAAGAGAAATTATTGATTTTAATCGCTTCAAGCGACAACAAACTAGACGCGCTTAAAGACGTTGTTATAACAAAGTTTTTAAAACAAGGTCTCTCGTCAAAAGTTATAGACGAACTTAAAGTGGAAGACTCCTCAGGGGGAAATAGAAAAGCGACTTTTAAAGTGGTTGACTACATAGAAGCCAAAGAAGCGAAAAAAATAACCGCTGAAATTAAGAAGATGAAGCTAAAAGTTAGCGCGCTCATTGAGGGTGATTCCATTCGAGTCAAGGGAGCCAAGCTTGATGAGTTGCAACAAGTCATCAGCATGGTTAGAGCCGCGGAATGGGACGCTCCTCTTGTAATCGAAAACATGAGATAAAGGGAGTTGTTATGGGCAAAATGAGCATAAACGACGCAGCGGAGCATTTTGGAATATCTAAAGAAGCTATACACAATCGCATCAGGCGCGGCTCATTAGTCTCTATAGTTGAAGATGGAGTTAAACTGGTGATTATAGATGAGAAAATCTCACACAGAACTCCACAAAAAGCCTCAATCCTTAAACCAACGCTAAGCGACGATAGATACTATAGGCTTTTAGAAGAACAAAACGCCAGACTGCAATCGCGAGTGGAAGCGTTGGAAACTGAAACAAGAAGTTTAAGGGACCAAAAAGAGCAGATGCTCATTCAAGAAAGAATAAAAATAGAAAATATTTATAAAGAGAAAGACGAACAACTCAAGAACATACTCTCGAGCATCTCCGCGCAGTTCATGTTAAACGCGCCGGAACCTTTGGCTCAAGTCTCCCATGTTGAAGCGGAAATAGAAGAAGAGATGGACGCACAAGAAGAGTTCTATCCAGAAACTAAACTCATTTCATTAAAAAAATATTTAAAAGACAAAAACTTCTCTGAAAAAAAAAGCAAAAAGATAAAAGATAAGTTTAAAAAGAACGCCAACGCGGATGAAAGAATTGTAAGCATCGGCGAAAAATTATATTTAGATATAAAAAAATACGATTACAGCGATTTATTTTAACAAATCAACTATATTCTATTTTATTCCTTCCACTATCTTTCGCCATATAAAGCCTTCTATCGGCGATCATAACGTACTCGTCTAAAAACGCCTTCTTGTAAGGTTTTTCAGGCTTGATTTCCGTCATTCCAATGCTCACCGTTGTTTTTATTTTTTTTCCATTAAAGTCTAAACAAATTTTGCTAATGGCCGCTCTCACTTTTTCTAAAACTTCTAAACCTTTATTTTTACCAATGGAGGGCAATATAATGATGAACTCTTCTCCTCCGTACCTTATGATAACGTCCGAAGCGCGAATGTTTTTTTGCACCGTTCGAACAAATTCTTTTAACATGTTGTCACCAGCCACATGCCCATAAGTGTCATTGACGTTTTTGAAAAAATCAAGATCGCACATGGCTAAAATAAAAGGATTACTTGTCGCGAGGGACAATTCGTACTGATTTTCAAAAACGTCTCTAAGAGCGACACGATTTAATGAACCAGTAAGAGGGTCCTTTGTTACCCTTTTATTCATGCTTATTTGGTCAAGTAGCGCTAGTTCCGTACCTATGCTCAGTGAAATGAGCTCGCACTTTTCAAGGTAAGTAATAAGTATATGATGCTCATCCGTTTCAATCATGTCGAAAATTTTACTCGCAAACAGATGTAGCCTTGAGTGAATATCTAGTATGGACTTATATTTTGAATTGTTTTGAATAAGTTTTTTTGCGTCATGATGAAGCCATAAACCAAAATCGCACATCGTCTCGTCTAGTTGAGGGAAAGATCGCTTCTCTTTATCTTTGATACGCAGAGCCAAATCCGAAAGCCAAATAAGATGCGCTTCATAATGTCCTATCAAATGTTTTTCAACTAAATCCGCAAGAGAGTTTCGGCGTATATTGTTGACTGACACAAGTTTATCCACGTAAGAGTTTAGATATAAATGCGCGATTTCGTTGTTTATTTTTTTAAAAAGCTTTAAAATATTGACTATTTCTATGTTAACGTCATGTCCAACGGTGTTTGATATAATAAGATTCTTTAGTCCATAAAGCTCATTAAACATTATTATGTACGGCACGTCCACCGACATCCTATATTTTGTCAAGTCTTCGAAAAGTTTCACTATCTCATCCGAGTCAAACGCTTTAGTAAAAGCGCTGAAAATATTGCTATAATAATTAATCACTATGCCAATTTTAAGGCTTCTATCCATTTCTACGCAAGTCGTATAAGTATCTATAAACTCATGTAAGAGGGCTTCTTTATTTTTAAAAACTTTTGAAAAATCATATTGCATTTTATTTCCTATAGGTCGTTTAGCTTAAGTCTTAAGCCTTTTATATGTGAAACGGGATAGGCGAAAGTAAGCCCGTTTCCTTCTCCAGTAATGTCAAGTCTAGTTATGATATTTCTTATAATCGTATTTACGTTTTTTGTCTGAGTTATAAACATTAGATTGGAGTCAGTCGCGTCGCTTTGCAACCTATTGTAAAAATTACTCATCTCCTCTAGTCCCATGCCATGAGCGTTCATGATTGTCACCCCTCTCGCTCCAGCCTCTTTAGCCGCTAAAAGAGCTTCCGCTTCTTTCTCCCGAGGGACTATGACATGAACCGCTGAAAACGCCATCCTGTATGAATGGCTTTTATCCGTTCCCAAAATATTTACCGTTGAAAGATCCATGTTGTTTATATCTTCAATCGCGTGACGAAGACCGTCTAAATGCATCTCCTCTTTCTCTTGCTCCCCTTTTACTCCTATTTTTTCCGTAATAATGCCATAGAGCATAACCGTAATCATAGGAAAGAGCGAAGCGAACGCGATGAGTCCAAAACCATCTATAAGAGGGTCGCGTCCACTTATGTTTGTAGCGAGACCCAAACCCAGCGCCGCCACAAGGGGCACCGTAACCGTTGAAGTCGTAACGCCGCCACTATCGTAAGCAATGGGAATAATGTACTTTGGAGAGATAAAAGTAAGAGATATGACAAGCATGTATCCAGCCATAATGTAGTAAACGATTTCTCCGCCAACAACGATCCGATACGACCCAAGAGAGATGCCAATCGCGACGCCAAAGGCGACAAATAGACGCAGAACAAAATCGTTTATTTTACCATCGCTAATCTCTTTGGCTTTTCTAGCGATTGCCGTCAACGATGGTTCCGCCATGGTTGTTGAAAAACCTATGAGAAAACCAAACGAGTAGATAATAAAGTTGTTATCGTATCTAGTAAGTTCCAACGCCATAGTTTCTCCAACGGAGAAAAGCCCCATCTCCAAGCCCACGATAAAAGCGTCAAGACCAATGATAACGAGAGCGAAACCAATGATTACGTTTTTGAGATTGTCGATAGGTTTTTTTAAGACTACGTATTGGAAGAAGAGAATGACCCCAAGAATTGGAGCAACGTCAACAACCACTCCGCCTAGACCTTTTAAAAGCGCTAAAAGTTGAAAATCGAATTGCACCGCGGCTTTAGTCGTTATAACCGCTGTAATCGGCGCTAATATCGGAATGTCCGCTACGGCCTCAATATACTCATAAACGAATATTCCATAAAACTGTACAAAAATCATAGGAGTAAGCGAGGCGAAAGCGATAAGACCAAAACCGTCCAAAACGGGATTTCTCCCCTTTATGGTTGAAGCTAAACCGATTCCAAGAGCTGCAACGAGAGGAACGGTGACGGTAGAAGTGGTAACTCCTCCTAAATCATACGCTAAACCGACTATCTCTTTTGGCGCGAAGATGGTGGCGCTAACGACCATTATGTAGCCGCTGATGATGTAGTAGTGAATGGGATGGCCTTTTATAATTCTCCAAACGCCTAAAACTATGGCAAAACCAACGGAAAAAGCGACAACCATTCTAAGAGTCGTCGCGTCAATTCGCCCAGCGCTGATAGACGCCGCTTTTTGCGCTATGACTATTAGAGCGGGCTCGGCCACGGTTGTTCCAAACCCTATCATAAAAGCAAAGAGCACTATCAATCCAGTAGAGCCTTTGTGAGCGAACTCTGTTGCAAGGCCTTCTCCAACGGGAAAAATTCCTACTTCAAGTCCTAAAAGAAAAACGGCCAAGCCAACGCCAACTATAGCCAAGCCAACGGCTGTTCCAAGCCAATTTTCCGGCACGCTTTGGATAATAGCTAATTGAAAGAACATTATCACCAAAATAATCGGCATCAAGTCGCGAAACGACTCTTTGAGCAATTGCAAAAATGATCTGAAACTCAGCATTTTAAATCCTTTAAAAAATATCTACAATAATAGCGAAAAATAATGAAATAATCGAACTTCGCGTACGCTCTCAGAAATCTCACCTTGTAGATTTTACTAAATTAATAAATCTTTTACATTTATTTTGGTACAATTCGCATCCGCTTTACCGTTTTAACAAAACATAAGAGTATTTCTATCTTTATATATAACTTATATAGATAAAAGTATTGGCAAGCGAACGTATTGCTAGCCTGCAAACGGTAAAGATTTAAACATAGGAGACTTTCAATGAAAGTAAGAGCTTCAGTTAAGAAGATGTGTGACGATTGTAAAGTTGTCAAAAGAAAAGGCATTGTAAGAGTAATCTGCAAAGTTAAAAAACATAAACAAAGACAAGGATAATCATGGCTCGTATTTCTGGTGTCGATTTACCTAAAAAGAAAAGATTAGAGTACGGTTTAACGTACATCTATGGTATTG
>CALDOC010000225.1 GCA_937914675.1 uncultured Sulfurimonas sp. | reverse complement strand
TTTTCTTTTTATATACATAAATAACGCGTAGAGTAAAAGAGAATAAAAAATTATTTTCACAATAAATATCATGGTTTTATTTGTACTTCCAGAAGCATGCTCTAAAATCACGTTTTTACTATCCGCAATCTGCTCCGCCACATCATCATAGCCATTGTACATAGCGGCTGAATACTTTCCTAAAACTTCACCAGCTTTTGCCGTATTAGCCAAAAGAGGGAGTATAGTCCCACCAGAATCACCAATCATTTCAGTAAAGTTGTCCCAACTTCTTGCAAAAATAACCGCCACGGCAAAAGCTTGCGCCGCTGAAGCCACAGGACTCAAAATTTGTTTTTTATCAAAATATTTATATAAAGATTGATCACTCGCTATCAAATCAACTTTAGAATTCATTTCTGAGAACGTCAATAAGACCGTAGGCTCTTTAAAATCTTTTAATACTTCTTTTCCATAGTCCACTATACTCATTCCATCTGGCAACTCCTTTAGCATCATTAGTCGCAATGAGATTCCCGTCTTTGCGTAAAGTTCCGAGCCAAGAGCTTCAACTTCTTTTGTAAATTTTGGATTAGAGATTATTTCATCTTTATATAAATATTCTGCAAACAGTTGCGTTTGAAAAAATATTGCGAGGATGAGGGCCGCAAGCCCTCTTGAAAAATTCAATGAATCTTCCTAAATAACAACGAGATGATTCGGTGTCAAGACAATATAAAGCGTATAAATAGCCATTAAAGCAAGGCCAATTGTAATTATTTTTTCCATTCTTACCTACTCCTTACTTTACGTCAACAATATGCTTGGCGTTGTCAACGCTAATCATTTTGATTGATTTCTCATCTTTAATATCATAAAAATTTGTCGCGTTTTCTTTTTGAACGACAGCTGCAAAATATGTTAAAAAAGCCAAGCTTCCTAATAACAATAGAACTGCGATAACAAAACCACCTGCTCCATCAACGGCAAATACATTTCTGTTTTCATTCGTCATCTATGACTCCTTACTTGCTTAAGCTAGTGATGTACGCACCAACAGCTTCTTTTTGTTTTTGATTAAGTCTGTCAAACGATGGCATAGAACCAATTGACGCTTTTTTACCATGGCTAAGAACGTTTACAACAAGTTCTGGAGTAAATGAAGCGATGTTTGGCGCTACGGAATCCATACCTTCACCTTTCTCTCCATGACATGAAGCGCATGCTCCAGCAAACACTTCAGCGCCAGAGCCACTCATGCCGTTAGCGACATAAGCAGAAACGGCGTCTATTTCCGCGTCAGTAATCGGTGCGTAATTTTTATTTGCGTTCATGATTCCATT
>CALDOC010000224.1 GCA_937914675.1 uncultured Sulfurimonas sp. | reverse complement strand
TAAAAGTCGTTAGCGTCTCCATATCATTTATGATTTTCATATATATGGGAGTCAATATATTTATGACGATAGGTTATGCGCCGGTTGTTGGAGTACCCCTCCCTATGTTTAGCTACGGAGGCAGCAGCTTTTTAAACTTTATGATATTATTCGCCATTTTACAAAATCTTGTTACGTTTAGATATAAAGACATGTACGACGCTAGAGGCACTAAAAGTTTTGTTTAATCTTTTTCGTCAATAACGTCCTTCACGTTCTTAGCCAACACTCTTGGCGTTACTCCAACGTTCAATAACTTACTAATTGGAAGAGTGTTTACTTTAGGCTTCTTGCCTATTAGGACCACTTTTGGAGTGGAGAGTATATTTTTACTATATATTTCTAAAAATCGACCAACGGGAACCTTGCCAAGCTGTTCTTCCAATACCAAAATTCGAACGCTATTTTTCATAGCCCATTTTATCGCTGTAATTTCATCAATAAAATATTGCACATGGTAAGATTTATCTACGCTTTTAATGGCTAATTCATAGTCCATGGCGTCTTGCTCCCCAGCCATCACGATAAGGATGTAGTCTTTGTTTATTGAAACGAGATAATCGTATAAGTCAAAAAGTTTTTTAGTAGTCCCCGACGCTATGGCGGAATCTTGCGTACTCAAATAATATTTTAAATATGTTTTTGTATTAAGTTCTCCAGATATGGATGATACTTTAAAATGAGACTTAACTGATTTTGAATGTTTTGCTTGATTCCAAAGCTGAATGTCAAAAATATACGCTTGCGCGTTTAATATATCCACGAGATTGTATTTATGCTTTTGAGCTTCAGCAAAAAACAGCTTAGCAAAATCTTCCCTATACTCCTTTTCAAACTCGGTTAGAAGTTTCATATCAGCCTTATATCTTTCATCAAGTTCCGCCATCATATGAACGACGTCGACGTAAGCTCCATTTAAAGATTTTAGCTCACCCTCTAAAAGAGTGAATTGCGCCGTATTTATACCCTCTTCCAACTCTTTTTTCTTTACTTCGCGAACTCCTCCGAT
>CALDOC010000223.1 GCA_937914675.1 uncultured Sulfurimonas sp. | reverse complement strand
GAGAGCAATGGCTAGAAAATCCATCATGGAAGATTATGGTACTTGACGATGGAAGTGACGTTTATGCAAAAATCGCCGAGTATTTACAAAACAAGAAAACGGTATTCGTCCCTTATCTAGGCAAAAACGATCATCCTGCGAATATTGACGCAGTGGAAGTTTTAGAATTAATTCAACCACAACATAACTACATGGATTCACTCTTTATCAAAGATTTTGAAAAACTTGACACCTGGGCGAAAGAGGATGAAACACCCTTTTTATTTCAAGAAGTTTCACCAATGAGGCTACAAAAAGAGCATCATTTTTATGAGTATGAAACTTTATTGTTTACAAATTATGAGCTGGAAAATCTACCAAACAACGTGTTCGCGCAAGCGGGGAAAAATTATGCTTTTATCTGATTTTGGGATAGATGAACGATATTTGGCTCACACGCCAGATGAAACGCTTATCGCTCATTCAAATCTTACCCTTGAATATTTTCACAAAATTTCAAGCGCTAAAAATCTAAATAAAATTATTGAGCGCTTACTTAAAAAAATAGATTCTCAAAATTTTGAACTCTTATATGAGATGTTTGAACATGCCATTTATCTTCATGACATTGGCAAAACAAATCGCTATTTTCAAGCTAAAAAGATGAACAACGTTCATTTTAAAAAGTTTGCAGATAGTAGCGATAGTAGTGATCACTCTTTTTTTTCTTCTCAAAAGTTCATCGATTATTACAAAGAAAAAATAGACGCAATGAGTGATAGAAAGACAAAAGAAAAATTTCGTTTTTTATTGTACGCTTTCTCGTATCATCAAGCCAAACATCATGGAAGTTTGGGAGAGTTTGAAGAGTATCGTAAAAAAGATGATTTTTCAAAAAACTATTGGGAGTATTTGGATAGATTTGAGATACCGCAGTTTGAATTCTATATCTTAAATAAACTTCTTTTTTCCCTTTTGGTATCGTCAGATTACTACGCCACTTCAGAATACATGGCAAAACTAAAAACGGATGATTTTGGTTTGTTCTCTCATGATGACAAAATAAAGTTGAGAGACAAGTTTGATACTTTTAAAAATAGCTTTCCTACGCCTATTGGAATCAACAAACTCAGAGCAGAAATGTTTGAAGAAGCGTTTTTTATCTCGAAGCGCCGACTGGAAGCGGTAAAACGATTACATCGATAAACTTAGCCTTGGAGTTGCTCAAAAGCGATGAAAATTTGAACAAGCTTTTTTATGTTTTCCCCTTCAACGCTTTGGTGGAGCAAACCAAAAACGTTTTTGACGAAATATTTGAAGATGAGCTTCGCATCGAAATCATCAACTCCATCACTCCTCTGAATTTTACAAACCAAGAAGAGGAAGAAACAAAATATGCAAACGCTTATATAAACCGTCTGTTCTTTCATTCACCTGCGATTATCACTACGCATGTGAGCCTCTTTAACATCCTCTTTGGAACGTCCAAAGAGGACAACTTTCCACTTTGGCAATTGGCTAACAGCGTGATTGTCCTTGATGAGATACAAAGTTACAATAATCATC
>CALDOC010000222.1 GCA_937914675.1 uncultured Sulfurimonas sp. | reverse complement strand
TCGACGTCGTCATTACTGATTCCATAGAAAAGCCGGTAGACGTGAAAGTCGTTCCGGCGCAAGACGTTTTAGAGGGATTTAAAGCCGTAGACGTTGGACCTGCAACTGTTAAACTCTTTAGTGAAGCCATCCAATTGTCAAATACGATTATTTGGAATGGACCTATGGGAATTTACGAAATAGATAAATTTTCAAAAGGCACTTTCAAATTAGCTTCCGCGATAGCGGACTCTTACTCTTACACCATAGTTGGCGGCGGAGATACCGCCGACGCCGTTGACAAGTGTGGAGAATCTGAAAACTTTAGTTTCATTTCCACTGGCGGGGGAGCTTCTCTAGAACTGTTAGAGGGGAAAATTTTACCGGGATTTCAAAATTTAGACAAAAAAGACGAGGCTAATTAATGGCGTTTGCAATAATATGTTCGGGTGGCGACGCGCCTGGTATGAACCCAGCCATAAAAAAGTTTGTAGATTACAATTATAAACTAGGAATAGAGTCTTATTTAATATATGATGGTTTGGAAGGCTTGATTGACAACAAGATAAAAAAAGCTACGCATAAAGACGTAGCTGGAATCCTGCATATGGGTGGAACTATCATCAGATCTTCTCGTTCAAAAAGATTTTTTGAACACAAGTACAGAGTACAAGCTTTTCAAAACTTACAGGCTCTCGACATCAAAGGGCTTGTAGTTTTAGGCGGGGATGGCTCCTTTCGCGCCATGGACATATTTAGTTCAGAGTTTGACGTTAATTTTGTAGGCATACCGTCCACGATCGACAACGACATCTATGGAACGGAATATTGTCTCGGCGTAGACACCGCTTTGAACGTTATTAGAGACGCTCTTGATAAGATAAGAGATACGGCTTCGTCCTTTAGTCGAGCTTTCATTGTAGAAGTCATGGGAAGAGATTGTGGCTATTTGGCCGTCGTCTCCGCCATGATTAGCGGAGCGGAGATTTGCGTTATTCCAGAAGTAGAGTTTAAAAGTGAAAACATTGAAGCGAGATTGCAACAAGAGATCAAAAATGGAAGAAACTACATACTCGCCATTGTCTCGGAAGGCTCCAAAAAAACGTCTGAGATTCATGACTGGATTCAAGACAAGCTAGGGCTTGAAACTAGAGTAAGTATTTTAGGTCATATTCAAAGAGGTGGCAATCCAACCGTATACGATAGAATGATGGCGTTTGACTACGCGATAAACGCGATTGATTACTTAAATTCACATAACGATTCAAACAAAGTGGTAGTCTATCAAAGAGGCGAGTTTAGTTTTATGGAAATCGAAGAAGTGGTTTCAAGCAAATATACGTTACCAGAGCGTTATTTAAAAGCAATAAATTATTTAGATTAAGGAGAATTAAATGAAAGCAGTAGTTATGGCGGGTGGATTTGGAACTAGAATTCAACCACTTACGCACTCAAGACCAAAACCAATGTTGCCAATAATCAATAAGCCGATGATGGAGCACACGATGATGATGCTTAAAGATTTAGGCATTACGGAATTTATAGTGCTTCTCTATTTCAAGCCTGAAATTATCCAAGCGCATTTTAAAGATGGAAGCGATTTTGGCATTAAAGTGACTTATATTGTTCCTGAGGATGATTATGGAACGGCTGGAGCCGTAAAACTTGCTCAAAAAGCCATCGGTGACGACAATTTTATAATCATTAGCGGTGATTTAGTGACGGATTTTGATTTTCAAAAATTGTTCGACTTTCATAAAGCAAAAAAATCCAAACTCTCCATCGGTTTGACGTCAGTTGAGAATCCTTTACAGTTTGGAGTCGTTATTGCAAATCATGATAATGAAATTGAAAAGTTTTTAGAAAAGCCTAGTTGGGGTGAAGTTTTCAGCGACACCATCAATACTGGAATATATATAATAGAACCTGAAATTTTGAATTATATTCCCGCTGGAGAAAACTATGATTTTGGGAAAGATTTGTTTCCTTTGCTTATGAAAAAAGAGATAACTTTGATGGGATACAATCTTAGCGGATACTGGCGCGACGTTGGCAATCCAGAAAGTTATAGAGAGGTGTATGAAGATATATTAAGCGACAGAGTGAATTTTAAGATAGATGGCTACATCAAACAGTATCCCGATGGAATTTTATACAGTTCCGTAGAGTATAATTTAGATCCATCCATTGAGATAATTGGTACGGTTGTTTTAGATGAAAACGTTACTATCAATCGAGGATGTAAACTAAATAACGTAGTAATTGGGAAAAACGTAACCATTGGTCAGCACTCTAAGATAAAAAATAGCGTATTTTGGGAAGACATAGTCGTTGGAACTAACGTAAAACTTGATAACTGTTTAATCTGTAATAATAATCTAATCAATAAAAACGTTACAGCGAAAGTAGGTCTTATTTTAGCTGAAGGTTGTGAAGTTGGAGAACTTGCGTCTTTTGAAAAAGACGTAATAATTTGGCCAGACAAAAAAATAGAAGCGGCGGCGATAGTTAGCAATAATTTGATTTTAGGCAGTAAGTACAAAAACTCCATTTTTGAAAATGGAAGCGTATCTGGGAAAAGCAACGTAGAGTTGTCATGTGAAATGGCGACCAAACTCGCCGAAGCGTTCGCCGCGCAACTCTCCGTAGGCTCACGAGTCATAGTGGGACGCGACGAAGACAGAAGTTCAAGAATGCTAAAGCGCGCTTTTTTAGGTGGGCTTTTGTCCGCCGGCATTGACGTGGTTGATTTAAAAAGTTCGCCGCCATCGGTACTGCGTTATACTCTCGCGAACGATCCTGATTTGGTAGGTGGCGCGCATTTTAAAAGATGCACTTTAGATAGCGTTAGTTCAGAAATTACGCTTTTCAATGACGAAGCGATTAGAGTTGACAACGACTCGTCAAAAAAGATAGAAAAAGCTTTTTTCACTGAGCAGTTTAGAAGAGTCGATTATTCTAGGATTGGTACGATTCATGAAATTGTTAATCGTGAAAAATGTCATATTTATAGAAACGCCATAGAAAGAAAAATAGACCATGGCATTATCAAGTGTGGCGGCTTTAAGGTCGCCGTAGACGTTATGCATGGCAGCACTTCAGAAATCGTTCCAGCGCTCTTAAACTATTTAGGAGTGGAAAACATTATCTTAAACGCGTACTATGATGAAAATAAATTATCCAACATCAAGACTTTGGAAAAAAAGAGCGCGTCAAACATATCTTCCATCGTAAAAAGCTTAAATTACGATATGGGTATTTTAATTTATCCAAACGCGCAAAGGGTAACGATAATAACGGAGAAAGGAGAAAAACTAGATAAGATTAAAGCCCTTTACACTGTTTTGTCTCTATATAACATTGAAGCGACCGATAAGAAAAAAAGAGTCTTTTTACCAACATGGGCGCCAGATATCAAGTACTTTGAAAACTTGGAAATTGAACGAGGAAAGTACTCAAACTTTACAGCGTCTCAGCTTAAGAGCTATGATTTAGTCGCTACCGTTGATGGAAACTACTCTTTTAGCGAGTTTGGCTATACTCGCGACGCTATTTATTCTAGTTTAAAAATCATGGAACTGTTAAGCTGTCATCAAGTAAAGTTGTCGGAATTGGCAAAAGCAATTGATGATTTTTACTATAAAACATTTAAAATTGATTGTTCACAAGCGCTCAAGGGTAAAATGATGAGGAAATTCTTAGAGTCGTCTAAAGGTAAAAAATCATCATCGTTAGATGGAGTGAAGATTTGGGAAGATGACAATGATTGGATTTTAATGATTCCAGATCAGTATAGTGAAC
>CALDOC010000221.1 GCA_937914675.1 uncultured Sulfurimonas sp. | reverse complement strand
AATTGAGAGGAATAGAAAAAAATTTTAAAGCTTTGTCAAACACTTCTATGAATGGCGAGTATCTTTTTTCTGGCTCAGCGCTTACCGTTAAGCCAATTTCCGATGATGGGACTTACAACGGTAACGATATATCCATGAATGCGTTTTTAGGTTCAAGAAATCAACAACAATACAACATTACGGGCGCTGAGTTGTTTTTAGGAGAAGAGAGTTCAGTACGAAGAGAAATTACAAGCAATGTGACGCAATCTCCAAATATTGGTTCAACTTTAAATGGAAAAACAACAATGGAAGAGTTGATGGGTGTGATACCGGCAGGTTCGCAACACCAATTTTACCTCAGGGGAACTCAGAGTGACGGCACTGCGATAAATCAAAAAATTCAACTTGATTCCACTGTTGACATCGATTCGCTTTTAAGAACCATAGGTACCGCTTATGGCAATAGTGGCGCGGTAAACGTTGCTAACGTATCAATGAATAATAATGGGCAGATAACAGTTACAGATAAACTCAATGGTTCAAGTAAACTTGATTTTCACTTGGTAGCCGCATCGGATTTTTCTGGAAACGGTTTGGCAAATGTCACAAATATTGATGATTTGTCAACAAATGGAGGCGTTACTGATTACGAGACAGCGTTAACGAATCCTCCAAATCTCTACATTAGAGAGTTTAACAAGTCGGGATACTCTTCCGCTTCTGGCGCGCCAACCGATATTGAAGGTCTTGTTTATGATAGAACGATGTTTAATGCGTCTGGCAATAAACTAAGTTCAAATGTGCCGCAAATAGACAAGGCTACAAATAAGTTTGCCACGTCTTCAACAAAATTAATTGATGTCGCTTCTGGAACAACCCTTGATGGAAAGCAACTGACGTTTAGTGGAACTAATGTAGGGGGAAACTCTATGACCGTGCAGTTAGATTTAAAAAATAGAGCTAACGGTGGTTCGACTTTCTCTCTAGATGGAGGAACTACAAACTACAATATTTACAATATGGGTTCGCCAAGAGAAGCGGTAGACGCTGACAATATGACGTATCAACAACTTATGGACGTTATTAATATGTCCATTACAGATTCTCTTCCAACGTCTGCAACTGTCGCAACAGAATATGACAGTGCGATCCAAACGGCGGACAACAATGGTAGAACATATCTTTCTCATGACGGAAAGATTAATTTTGATGATTTACAGTTTATTACGACAAAGGCAACTTTAGCCATTCATGATTCCAATAGTGGAAATTTTGACCAAGGCAACGCGTCTGTTTTAACCTTCAATGCCAATAACTCGTTAACGGTACGTGATCCAAAAACAGATTTTTTTAAAACCGTTAATGAAATGATATCCGCAGTGGAAAATCATAAAATATACCCAGATTCTTCAAGTGGCGACATTAGAAACGTAGGGATGGAAAACGCAATCGCTATGATGGATGATTTGCAAGATCATCTTTTTAGAACTCAGTCCGTGGCCGGAGCAAACTCGAATACTCTATCGACGGCTCTTGCGAGAACAAGCCTGTTGGAAGTTAGCACAATGTCTCTTCGGTCATCAGTTGTTGATACTGATTTAGCGGAATCATCTCTACAACTTACTCAACTTTCACTTAATTATCAAGCTATGCTCTCAACGGTTAGTAAAGTCTCTAAATTAAGTTTGGTGAATTACCTCTAATGGAGTGATTTTAGCTATACTTCTCTTTATATTTTTTAAAGGTTGTATAGTTTGAAAGAGACTTTATTTATTTTTATATTTAGCCTGTTAATCTACTTTGGTTTTTCTACAATTTTTAGCGGTAGTGAACTCATCGGTAGTTACGGCTCCGTTTTCGCTTCATATAATCAACATTATTTTGGATACATATCGTTTACTTATCTTTTGTTATTACTAATTCCACTCTATTTTTTTTATATACGTTCAACATTCAATTTTAGAAACGCTCAAATTACAGTCGCGTCTATTTTAGTGTTTTTTTCTTCTCTATTAATGCAGGGACTGTTAATAAAAAATGGATTTAGAGGAAAATTTGGCGCAGATTTTGTTGATTTTTTATCTCCATATATAGGTTTTTTTGGTCTGTGGGTTTTATGGTTCATGATTACTCTTCTTAGCGTCGTTATTGTTTTGGACAAAAATACTTCCGAGATTGTAGATATTGTTTTAGATTCTATTAAAAGTCAAGTTCAATCATTTTTTCATGACGCAAAAGAACTTTCATCTGTTAAACAAGTTGTAAAAACAAAAGCGGTTGAAAATAAAGATCTCTCATCGGTTAAACAAGTTGTACAAACAAAGGAAGTTAAAAACAAAGAACCTGAAAAAGTCGTTGCCAAAATAAAACAAGATATAGTTCAAGAAACAATAAAAATAACAGAACCGATTGTGAAGGAAGTTGAGCTAATTGTTGAAACCGTAGAAGAAGTCATGGAAGAGATTGACAAGCCAGCATATTTACGAAAGAAAGACAAAGCGATTGTAAAGGAAGAAATAACTGTTAAGCCAGTCGAAACGGTAATAGAGTCGAATTCAGACGCGCATAATATTTTAGAATTGGCTTCACAAGTAAAAGAGCATAAGAACGCATTGATAATTGACGAACTTGAAGAAAACACAAAACTGCTTGACAGCATTGAAAAAGGAACTGTCGAAAAGCCAAAAAATTTCACACTGCCTTCGGTGGAGTTTTTGCAAAAACCTGATAAAAAATCTCATAGCGTTGATGAGAGTGAAGTGGATGATAAAATCCGTTATCTTATCGAAAAACTGGCGCATTTTAGAATAGATGGGGACGTTATTCGTACTTACGCCGGACCGGTTGTTTCTACGTTTGAGTTTAAACCCGCCGCAAACGTAAAGGTAAGTAAAATTTTAAACCTTCAAGACGATTTAGCCATGGCGTTAAGCGCTGAGACAATTCGTATTCAAGCTCCTATCCCGGGTAAAGACGTTGTCGGCATTGAGATACCAAACCACGAAGTTGACACTATCTATATGAGAGAGCTCCTTGAATCGAAACTATTTCAAGAGTCCAAGTCTCCGCTTACTCTCGCACTTGGTAAGGATATAGTTGGAAAACCTTTTATTACGGACCTTAAAAAACTTCCTCACCTTCTTATCGCCGGAACTACGGGAAGTGGAAAAAGCGTTGGCATAAACGCCATGATACTTTCACTTTTGTACAAAAACTCTCCAGATCAATTGAGACTGCTCATGATAGATCCTAAGATGCTCGAATTTTCCATCTATAATGACATTCCTCATCTTCTTACTCCCGTTATTACAAAACCCAAACAAGCGATAGTAGCGCTAAACAACATGGTTTCCGAGATGGAGAGGCGTTACGAACTTATGGCTGAGACGAGAACGAAAAATATTGAAAACTATAATGAGAAAGTTAAACGAGAGGGTGGGGAACATTTTCCATATATGGTTGTAATCATAGACGAGTTGGCCGACTTGATGATGACTAGCGGAAAAGACGTTGAACACTCCATCGCTCGTTTAGCGCAGATGGCTAGAGCTTCTGGAATTCATCTTATCGTGGCCACTCAAAGACCTTCCGTTGACGTTGTGACAGGGCTTATAAAAGCAAACTTGCCATCTCGTATCTCCTACAGAGTAGGGCAAAAAATAGATAGTAAAATTATTTTAGATCAAATGGGCGCGGAGTCGCTTTTAGGTCGTGGCGACATGCTTTTCACCCCTCCCGGAGCGACGGGACTTGTTCGATTGCACGCTCCTTGGACAACGGAAGAGGAGATAGAGAAGATCGTGGAATTTATCAAATCACAAAGAGCTCCCGACTATAATAAAAGATTTTTAGTTGAAGAAAATGAAGTGCAAAACACTTCTTCAAACGACACTTACGAAGAACTCGATCCACTGTACGATGAGGCCAAGAACGTAATAATTACAGATAGAAAAACTTCTATTTCTTATCTACAAAGAAAGTTGCAGATAGGCTATAATCGTTCAGCGAGAGTAATTGAACAATTAGAAAACGAGGGAGTGCTTTCCGCTCCAAATACCAAAGGGATACGAGAGATATTATAATGATTAAGCCACATTTTATTTTTACAAGCTACAAAAACTCTTTTAGCGTAAAAGTGAAAAACCTAGAAAAATTAACGGTTGAACAGATACAAACGATTGAAAGGTTTGTAAGTCAAAGAAAAGGTATTTTTGATTTCAACGCTTACACTTTCGCCATTCAAAAAAGATTAGAATTTACCGCTTTTGTATTTTTGCTTAAAAGCGTAGACATTAACGCTTACTGCGAAGAAAATATTATTGAAGAAAAAACATATGAAAGAATTGGATTTGGACAGTATAAGGGAATGCAATATAATGAACTTCCAAACTCTTATATGCTCTGGTTAAAAGACAATTACAGAGGTTATGACAAAGATAAACTCGATAAAGAACTTAAAAAAAGAAACCTATAAACTCCAAATATGTTACTTAAATATACATTATTTACAAGAAATATACTATTATGTTTACTTTAGTAACACTATAAAAATTTGCTTACCTTTCTTTAGATATAATACTTCAAAATTAAATATACAGGAAACATTATGTCATTTATTGAAGATTATAGAGCTCATGTCACTGAGAGAGAAACGCTTGGCGTACCACCATTGCCACTTTCCGCTGAACAAACTGCGGCGCTAGTTGAAATGATTAAAGCCGGTGAAGGCGATATGAATGAAAATATCGAGCTTATTACAAATAGAGTGTCTCCCGGAGTTGATGACGCCGCTTACGTAAAAGCCGCGTTTTTAAATGACGTAGCCGCTGAGAATGTTACGGTAGATTCAATAACGCCAGAACAAGCTGTAAAAATCATGGGAATGATGTTAGGTGGTTACAACGTTAAACCTATGGTGGATTCGTTGACTTCTGCAAACTCAGCGGTTGTTGCAGCTGCGACGCAAGCGCTAAAACACACTCTACTCGTTTATGACGCGTTCAATGACGTAGAAGATCTTCATAAAGCTGGCAATTCCGCTGCGACTGAAGTTATGACTTCATGGGCAAACGCGGAGTGGTTCACAAGCAAGCCAGAATTGGCTTCTGAAATTACGGTAACCGTATATAAAGTTCCAGGTGAAACCAATACGGATGACTTGTCCCCCGCAAGCGAAGCGTTTACTCGTTCAGATATTCCTTTACATGCAAACTCTATGCTTCAATCAAAAATGGAAGATTCGCTAAATACAATAACTAAGTTAAAAGAGATTGGTCATCCAATCGCTTATGTTGGTGACGTGGTAGGAACCGGTTCAAGCCGTAAGTCTGGAGTAAACTCCGTTCAATGGCATATGGGTGAAGACATTGAGGGCGTTCCAAACAAGCGTACTGGTGGCGTTGTCATCGGTGGAATCATCGCTCCAATTTTCTTTGCTACTTGTGAAGATTCAGGCGCGTTACCGTTAGAAATGGACGTGACTGCTATGGAAACTGGTGACATTGTTACTATTTATCCTTATAAAGGCGAAGCTCATAAAGATGGCGCGGTTGTAGCCACTTTTAAATTAAATCCAAACACGATTACTGACGAAGTGCGCGCAGGTGGTCGTATACCATTAATAATTGGTCGTGGACTTACCGCTAAGGCTCGTAGCGTTTTAGGATTAGGCGCTTCTGAAGCGTTCTTGACTGCCGAGCAACCTGCCGATACGGGTAAAGGTTACACTCTCGCTCAAAAAATGGTTGGTCGCGCATGTGGCATGGACGGCGTTCGTCCCGGTATGTACGTTGAGCCTGTTACAACTACCGTTGGTTCTCAAGATACAACCGGTCCTATGACTCGTGATGAGATTAAAGAATTGGCTGCGCTTGGTTTTTCAGCTGATTTGGTTATGCAATCTTTTTGTCATACGGCGGCGTACCCTAAACCATCAGACGTTGTCATGCACCATACTCTTCCAGATTTCATCTCTAACCGTTCTGGCGTCGCTCTTCGTCCAGGCGATGGCGTTATTCACTCATGGTTGAACCGCCTAACTCTTCCAGATACCGTTGGCACTGGCGCGGATAGTCATACTCGTTTCCCAATTGGCATCTCTTTTCCTGGTGGTTCAGGCATCGTCGCGTTCGCAGGCGTTACCGGTTCTATGCCTCTTAGCATGCCTGAATCCGTACTTGTGCGTTTCAAAGGTGAACTACAACCAGGCATCACTTTACGCGACCTTGTAAACGCCATCCCTTACTACGCAATTAAAGAAGGTCTTTTGACTGTTGAGAAAAAAGGTAAGAAAAATATTTTTAACGGACGCATTTTAGAGATTGAAGGTCTGCCTAATCTTAAAGCCGAACAAGCGTTTGAGCTTTCCGACGCTTCGGCTGAGCGTTCCGCTGCGGCTTGTACGGTTTTATTAAACGACGCTCCAGTTGTCGAGTATCTAAAATCAAACATCGTGTTGATTGAATCTATGATTAAAGATGGTTATTCCGACGCTCGCACGTTGCAACGTCGCGCAGACAAGATGAAAGAGTGGGTAGCGAATCCATCATTGATGCAACCAGACGCCGACGCGGAGTACGCGGCGGTAATTGAAATCGATCTTAACGACGTAACGGAGCCAATTTTAGCATGTCCTAACGATCCAGACAACGTTAAGCTTTTAAGCGAAGTCGCTGGAGAAAAAATTGATGAAGTGTTCTTGGGTTCATGTATGACTAATATCGGTCACTATCGCGCCGCGGGTGAAGTTATGCGTGGCGAAGGTAAAGTTGCAGTTGAGAAATTTTGGATTGTTCCACCAACTCGCATGGATGAGCAACAACTCATTAACGAAGGTTACTACGATGTTTTCAACGCTATAGAAGCGCAAACGGAAGTTCCAGGTTGCTCTCTTTGCATGGGTAACCAAGCAAGCGCCCGCGTAGGTTCAACAGTATTCTCGACTTCTACTCGTAACTTTGACAACCGTTTAGGAAAAGGCACTCAGGTTTATTTAGGTTCCGCTGAACTTGCTGCGGTTTGTTCGAAACTTGGTCGCATTCCAACGGTAGAAGAGTACATGAGCATAGTTCCAGAAAAACTTGCTGGAAAAACCGATACCGTTTACAAATATCTTAATTTTAATGAAATTGCGAACTATCACTTAGAAGAGCGCACAATTGCTGAAGAAAAATATGGCGTTACGATAAAAGCCGTATAATCTTAAAACAAAATAACGGCGCTATCTTGTACCGTTATTTTGCATATGTTCAGTTACTACATCTTTAAGGTTTCGATATCCACTAACTCTACCTGCTCACAATCTTTTTTTAGTAACTTTTTGTTTTTCGCGTCTTCTTCAGCTAGAGTGAGTATATCGGCATAGTCATCTTTAGATACTTCAAACGAGTGAGTCTTTCTAATGGTCTCAATTTTCAAAAGGGTGTCCGTATTCGATGAAAACGCTATATTTCTAGTGCCTTTGGCATATTCTAATTTGATGCTTTTTAAAATATTTTCATTTTTTAACAGTTCTTGCAAAGAGATTTCTACATTTACATCCGTAGAACACAAAATTTTA
>CALDOC010000220.1 GCA_937914675.1 uncultured Sulfurimonas sp. | reverse complement strand
GTTCATCGGAGTATTTTGAGCATATGATTAACTCGCTTTTGGCGCTTACTTCTTGGGCTAAGAGTGATAAAGTGGGTGAAAATCATCCTCCTTTTCTTTTCGTGAGAGTTCAATTATGGTTAAGAGAACTAGCTCGTATGGTTTCAACTCTTGACGAAAAGCCAACGCTTACTTATTCGGATGATTTGCAACCCAATGAGCTAAACACTCACTATCCTGTTATGCATTGTCGTGATTGCCACGCGACTGGATGGGGTGGCGTCAAAAAAGCGGGAACAGGTGAACTTCAAAGTGATTTAACGCTCTTTTACCACGCTTTCTTTAGTCACGACCCGAGAGTAAAGTTCATATTTCCTATAAAAGAGAATCCTAAAAATCTAACAGGCCATATGTATTACATCAGTAAGAGCGGCATGGAAATGCCGGATGGCGATAGCGATGGCTGTATAAAAGTGTATGAAAATGACAATATTGACAGTAAAGGTAAAAGTCATAGTAATTGCCCATTTTGTAACTCAAAAAGCTCTTTAACCATTCTAGGAGCAAGAGCCGCAAGTCTTACAAGCGTTCTTATCGGTCAAAACTTTACAAGTTACTACAATGACGATAAAAAGCTTATAGCGTTTTCGGATAGCGTTCAAGACGCTGCGCAACGAGCCGGTTTCTTTAGCGCTAGAAGTTATCAGTTTACTGTTAGAGCCGCTATGCAACAAGCTCTCGAGGCTTATGGCGGTAAGGTTGGATTAAATGATTTTAGTGGCGTTATAAGTCAATATTGGGAAAATATATTCCAAGACGATAAGCGGTATGTTGCAACGCTTATAGCTCCAGACATGGAGTGGTTACGAGAGTACGACAATCTTGTTAAAACTGATGAACTCCATAATCCGGAAGAGTTAAAAGCTTTAATCAATAAGAGAATGGATTGGATGCTTCATAGCGAGTATGGTTTTAAATCTCACGTTGGCAGAACTTTAGAGAGAAGCGCCGCTTCAACTCTATACGTTGATGGCTTTGAAAGCGCCGTAGACGCCATATTGCCAATTATGAAAAATGAAATAGAACTATTGAGAGACGTTACCAAAGAAGAATTGGAAAAATTTGTTTTAGGATTTTTAATTTATCTTAAAGATTCTGGGGCTATTCACAGTAGTCATGTCGAGCCTTATATAAAGAGTGGTGGAGAGAGTGTTTGGGTAATTAATGAACAGTATCCAAGAAATAAATATATGGCAAAATGGAATCCAAAAGCGGGAAATCCAAAATTTTTAACTAATGGTGGTTTTAAGTATTTTGAAAAAGTCACAAACAAGGGGAGAACAACTTGGTGCGATAGGTGGTTAATGCATAATTTTATAGATAATGGGCTTCTTCCGGATACGGCCATAGTTTACAAACCAATTATAGACGCTTTGGTAAAACGAAAAATCATTATAGAAACGGATGTTCAAGATAAGTTGATTTGGGGACTCAATCCTGAAAAACTATTTGTTACAACCGATACTAAACAGTTTAGATGCGCTACTTGCAAGCATATTCTATGCGTTGATGGAAAACACGTTAGTCAGGCTCATGGTATGAAGTGCATGAGAAAAGAGTGTGATGGAAGCTATGAAAATTATCTGAGTGAAGATAGCTACTATAAACTTCTTTATACAAATGGAGACCTTCAAAGAGTCGTAGCGAGAGAACATACAGGACTTCTAGGTAGAAGCACGAGAGAAAAAGTTGAGAATGATTTTATAAAAAGAAAATCAAACGAACCATGGAAACCAAACCTGCTAAGCGCAACGCCAACGCTTGAGATGGGTATAGACATAGGTGACTTAAGTTCAGTCGTTCTATGTTCAGTTCCACCTAATGGCGCAAACTATTTACAAAGAATAGGTCGAGCTGGTAGAACGGATGGCAACGCTTTTAACGTAACACTTGCCAACGCTAGCAATCACGATCTCTATTTCTATGAAGAACCAAATGAAATAATGCAAGGCAGCATAGACGCTCCCGGCGTTTACATAGACGCTTCGGCAATACTGCAAAGACAGTTTTTGGCGTTTTGTATTGACAATTGGGTTAGTAAAAACGGTATTACAAGTCAGGAACTGCCACATAGACTCAACACCGTACTAAACAGCGTAGATAAAAATCAAAAAGGGAATTTTCCATATACTCTATTTGAGTTTATTCAAACAAACAACAATGAACTCTTAAAACACTTTTTTGAACTCTACGAAGACAAGTTGCAAGAAAACTCAAAAAATAAATTGACGGAATTTGTGTTGGGTAGCGATGACAACAATAGTCTGGTTTTTCTTGTGCTGAATAGGCTGGAACTAATTCTTCAAGAACAAAAGTCTCTATCTAGTCAGATAAGCGCTCTAAAGAAGAGTTTGAAAAAGCATGAGGCGAAAGAGGCGAAAGATAAAGACCATGAAGATATTACAAGAAAAATACAATCTGAATTTGATGGACTGAAATCTGTTTTACTACTTTTAAAAAGAAAAAAGACATTTGAGTTTTTTGCCGATGAAGGACTTTTGCCAAATTACGCTTTTCCAGAGAGTGGAGTAATTCTTAAATCTGTAATATATAGAAAAAAAGAGACCAAAGCGGATGAAAGCGGTGGTAAGTATGAAACATATTCATATGAGTACGAAAGAGCTGGAAGTAGCGCCATAAGCGAGCTTGCGCCTAATAATAGTTTTTATGCAGGCGGAAGAAAGGTCACCATTGATCAGATTGACATGAGCGCTTCCGAGGTAGAGACTTGGATATTTTGCGATAAATGCTCGTTTACTCAAAGGGTGACTAATGAAGAGATAAGCTCCTGTCCTAAATGCGGTAGTGAAATGTTTTGCGACGATGGTCAAAAGAAAGAGATTCTCAGGATGAAGCGAGTTCTCGCCACTAATGACGACAAGAGCAGTAGGCTTAAAGATGATAAAGACCAGAGGGATATAAAGTTTTTTAACAAACAGCTATTAATTAACTTTGATAAAAAACACATTGAAGACGCTTACGCCATAATAGGCGATGAGACCTCGTTTGGTTTTGAATTTATTGAGAAAGTTAATTTTAAAGAGGTGAACTTTGGAGAAACTACTTTAATTGGCAATGACATAAGCATAGCGGGGAAATCAGTTCCAAGAAAAGGATTTGTAATATGCCGCACATGTGGAAAAGTTCAGTTTGGAAAACCAACAGATGAAAAGTTTAAACCTGCTCACTCTTTCTCCTGCGATGTAGAAGACAATCTTGATCCATTGAATTATTTTGAGTCTTTATATTTATATAGAGAATTTAACTCTGAAGCGATACGACTAATGCTGCCAATATCATCTTTGGATATAGACGATGAAAAACTGCATTCATTGATAGCATCGTTTCAATTAGGATTAAAATCCTACTTTAAAGGCTCTGTAGAGCACTTAAGGGTTGGCATATATGACGAAGTCGACTCTCAGGATGAAATGCCTAAAAGGTATCTTATCCTCTACGATACAGTGCCTGGCGGAACAGGGTATTTAAAACAGCTGATGCGAAATGAAAAACCACTCTTTGAAGTGCTTGACGTTGCGCTAGAAAAACTGCAAAGCTGTAAATGTAATGAAGAGCATGATAAAGATGGGTGTTACAAATGCATATATGCCTATAAAAACAATTTTGATAGACCATTGATATCTAAAAGAAAAGCTATTGAGGTTATTAAAAATATACTTCGATCTAGAGAGCATATTACAAAGGTGCAGAGTGTTAGTGACGTCAATTCGGATAGCTTAAGCGAGAGCGTGCTTGAAGAACTATTTTTATCTAAATTAAAAAATATTAGCCTTTCTTGGAAACCTGTCATAACCTCAAGAGGACGCAGTGGCTATTTCTTTGAAATTCTAGATAAAGATAAGAATAAATATCCATATGAGCTAGAACAGCAAGTAGAGTTAACACCTCAAGAGAGTGTTGAAGTATATGCAAAAGCTGATTTTGTGATATATCCGATTAAAAATAAAACGATGAAACCTATTGTCGTGTTTACGGACGGTTTCTCGTATCATGAAGATAGAGTAGACGTTGATAGCGCTCAAAGGATGGCCATTGTTAAAAGCAATAATTATATTCATTGGTCTTTAACTTGGGAAGATATCGAAGAGTTTGACAAAAAGAGATCTAGTTATAAGTATGAAAATTATTTGAGTGAACCATATCTTGGTAAATACAAGGATGTTCATAAGTGTGGCAAAAGCTTTTTAGAACACTCAAGCATGGAGCTACTCATTGAGCTTATAACTAGTGAGAACATAGGTACTTGGACACAAAGAGCGGAGTCTATATCCACGTCTATGATAAAAGCTCCATATGATATAAATGACAAGACACTTTTAAAATCTTTGAGCGAAGATTTGTATGCAGATTTGTTCGACAGTGATATTAAGTATTTTTCTGGAAAGTATGACGATGAGGATGTTTCCATTATCGCCTTGGGAAATTTAGAATATCTTAAAACTAATGATTTTACAAAGAATATATTTATCTTACATTTAAAAGACAAATTTACAAGAATAAGTTTTAAGTCATGGGCTGGAACACTCCGAATGTACAATTTACTACAGTTCTCAGAATTTACTTTTTTTACTACAACTAACGCGCTCGATAAAGCTCTGTATGACGTAATTGATTTTCATTTAAAATCTGTAGATTCATCTGATGCCGATTGGTCTTTTGTTTATGAAGAAGTTTTAGACGAGGCAAAAAGTTTAATTAGATTGTTATCCAAGCATCCAGAACTACCTATTCCAACCGTTGGGGAAGAGATAGTCGATAGTGGCGACAGTGTTATCTGCGAGGCAGAGTTAGTTTGGAATGAGTTTAAAATAGCAGTTACACTAGAAGAAAACATTACGATTGAAGAGTGGAAAATATTTAATATAAATGAAACGGAACAGCTAATAGAAACTTTACTAGAAAGGATTAACTCATGAAAGTAGCAATATCATCTGACTTCTTTACAGCTTTATCAAAACTACCAAAAACACAACTCAATAAAACAATTAAACTTGTTGAAAAGTTCAAAAATAATCCAAAGTCTCCTGGATTAAACTACGAGAAGCTCCATTTTTCAGAGAATATGCATTCTATCCGAGTCGAT